>JANNDA010000203.1:0-1665 GCA_031387195.1 Planctomyces sp.
CAACGCCGACGGATATCGGCTGGGTTCACCGATCACGTTCGCGAACCAACTTCAAGGCAGCCTCCTCCTCGTTCACGGGACCGGCGACGACAACTGCCACTATCAAGGGACCGAGGCGTTGATCAACGAGTTGATTGCACACAACAAACAGTTCTCGATGCTGGCTTATCCCAATCGCAGCCACAGCATCTCCGAGCGAAAGAACACAACGCGGCATCTTTACGGTTTGCTCACGCAATTCTTGAACGAGAAGACACAAGCCGGCCCGCTGCCGCGAAACAATGCAAACTGAACGGCGATGACGACGGGGCGAGTGCGTGATTCGGAATGCTCGGAGTTCCGCTGAGATCCCGATTGCTGGTATATCTCGCCCATCTTCAACTGAGACAGGCGAGCGGGTCAGCCCAATGACACTTACTTTAGGCAGTGAACTCGGCGATTGTCGTCTTTCGCTCCGCGAAAGAACGTCCTTTCGCGGAGCGAAAGGCGACAATGTCAGTGCCATTGGGCGTCAGCCCCGCTCGCCTGATTGCTTCATACAGAACGAGTAAAGAGGACGATTCGATGTCCAATGTGCTATCGAACAATCGCGAGACCGCCCACGCTTCACGGCGGCGGTTTCTTCAAACCAGCGGCGTTGCGTTTGGAGCATTTATTGGTAGCCGAAGCGTCTCTGCTCGTGCTGAATCAGCGATGGATAATCCCGATCCTCCGGCCAAACGAGCGATCGTCATTCTGCTGCAAGGTGGATGCTCGCAGCTCGACACTTGGGATATGAAGCCGGATGCTCCGAGCGAATACCGTGGTGAGTTCGATTCCATCGCGACAGCCACGCCGGGCTATCGCGTGTGCGAGCACATGCCTCGCTTGGCCGCGATGACGCAACGATTCAACGTACTGCGGAGCGTGCATCATGGGACTCCCAGTCATGAGGCGGCGATTCACTGGGTGCTGACCGGCTACGACTATCCTGGTGCGAACGTTACGACGAAGAACCGCAACGACTCCCCGTCGGTCGGCTCGATCGTGGCCAAGGTGCGCGGTTCGGCACGGCCCGGTTTGCCGGCGTATGTCTGCGTGCCGGACAAAGGACAGCTCGGCGATCGTGTGCGTTTCGCAGGGGCTCATCACCTGGGCATGGCGTTCGATCCGTTCGAGTCCGGGCCAGTGCCGACGAATGCCACTTCGGCCTATCAACTGCCGCCGTACTTAGTGATGTCACCGGCGATCGACGTCGGCCGGTTCCAAAATCGTCAGGGCTTGTTGCAACGATTGGACAACCTCACGCGAGCGTCCGACAACTTCGGAGCGATGAGCGGCATCGATCAGTTCCGTCACACGGCGCTGGAGATGGTCAGTCATCCGGTGACGCGCGACGCCTTTGATCTGTCGCAAGAGTCGTTGGAAACACGGCGGCGATACGGCGATCACAAGATCGGCCAGCGAGCGTTGCTCGCTCGTCGCTTGGCTGAGGCGGGCGTGCCGTTCACGTTGGTCAATTTCTCGGACAACCAAGACTGGGACACGCACGTCGGCAACTTCGCGTCGATGAAGAACACGTTGTTACCGCGACTCGACCAAGCGGTCTCGACGCTGCTCGACGATCTGACGCAGCGGGGGCTTATTGACACGACGCTCGTGGCAATCATCTCGGAGTTCGGACGC
>JANNDA010000212.1:0-2226 GCA_031387195.1 Planctomyces sp.
CCATACAAATTAGCCGAGCGTTCGCCCTCGCACACGCTTCGGGTTATATGCTCAAAGCAAGTATCCCGCACAAATACCGGACAAGTGATTGAACTCCCGCTGAAATTCAGCTTGTTCGCCCCGCAGTCTCAGTGCGATCCAACCGTCCCAGAAAGCCGTAAGACTCACGATCTGCAGCCTCGCAAGTGCTCGGCCTCAAATTCGCCTGAATTCGCGTCGGTCGCGAGGATTGCGTAACCTGGGAAAAACAGGGCGTCGATTTCGGCACCATGCGCGCCTGCGAAATCCCTACGTCCGCTCCGGTTTAACAATTTGAGGTTCCGGAAATTCCTTCTTGTCGGCAGCACTTGACTGAGCCGGAAAGCCTCACGTTGACCAACTTTCGGAACCGGACTAAATTCCGACCCGCTCTCGGCTGATGGGTTATTGCGTACAGTTTCTTGGGCAACGCGAATGGCCTCCGACAGACGATTCTCAGATTGTTTTTCAGCCCTTGCTGTCACGGAGGACGGCGTGCGAAAAGTTGGATATTGGATGCTCTGCTTGATGGCGATCACCTGGTTCAGCGTGGGGGGGTGTCAGCGTCAGCATGTGTCGTCACCAGAGCCTGTCTGGCGCGGCGCAAATCGTCCCGGATTCGGGTTGGCACCGGTTCCTGAACCGCACGCGATTCAGCCACCGCTCGCCGCCTTACCTCCGTTGATCACCGGTAATCCTTGGAAGCCCTCAGTGCCGCTTCGCGATTGGAAGCACATCGTCATTCATCACACCGCATCAGAGTCTGGCAGCGTTGAAACGATCCACGCCGCGCATCTGAAAAAAGGCTGGCTGGGAATTGGCTATCACTTTCTGATTGGGAACGGCACGGGCATGGGTGACGGAGAAATCGAATCGACCTTTCGCTGGCGTCAGCAGATGCACGGAGCTCATGCCGGAGCAGAGGAATACAACCAGCACGGAATCGGCATCTGTGTCGTGGGAAATTTTGAGAACCATCGACCATCGACGGCTCAACTGGAGGCCGTCAAACGTCTCGTGGGAGTGCTGAAGTCGGAATACCACATTCCCCGTAACAAAGTCGTGCGGCATGGAGCAGTGAAGCCGACTGCCTGTCCCGGCAAGTTGTTCCCGCTGGATGAAATCGCCCAATCGGGTGAGGTGCCAATACTTGGTCAACGAGTCGATGAGTTGCGACCGCAACTCGTTTTAGCTGAAGGGAGATCATTCGAATGACAACTCCTGCGAACGATCCTTGGACAGGTCGCTGGTCCACAAAGCACGTTTCTCCCGCCATTGATTTGTGTCAGCGCAAGCCGTGGGACGTCATGTCTCCCGCCGATCAAGCCGCTGGCGGCGCGACTTCCGGTGACGCTGATATGTCGCTCGAAGTGGCCGTTGTCGGTGCGGACGCTCCGTGGGGACGTTTTGCGCTGCCGGACGAGTCTCCTGTTTACCTGCCGCACAATTACGAGCCCAATTATCCGTATCCGCTCGTGGTTTGGCTACACGACTCGGAATGGACCGCACGCGAACTCCTCGATCTCGTGCCGCGTATTAGCCCACAGAATTTTCTCGGCTTGTCCGTCGAAGGGCTGACAGCCTCGAATCGCTTCGCGGCCGGGCCGATGTCGCCGCCGAATTGTCTTGATCCGCTCGATGGCCTGCTGGAGACGTTGAAGGATATTGCCGGGCAAATGCGGCGAGAGTTTCATGTTCACAGCGAGCGGATTTATCTCGCCGGTTTCGGCGATCAAGCGGCTGTCGCACTGCGGATGATGCTTCGCCGGCCGGAATGGTTCGCCGGAGCATTGGCGTTTGGGCTGCGCACGTCGAAGCTCGACCCGATCACGAACTACGACGACTTGCGAGGCAAGCGAGTCTTTCTGAGCGCGGGCATTCGTGACGCTCGTGTCTCACTCCCCGATCAAGTCGCACTGGGCAGACTATTGCGATCTGCCGGAGTGAACGCGGTGCTACGGTCGTATGACTCAGGAGAAGAGCCGAGCCCGAAGTTGCTCAACGACATCAATCATTGGTTGATGAACTCGATCTACGAATCGACGCTGGTCTAATCGTTGCGAGATCGTCCTGGAAATCAAAGGGGACAGGCCCGAATGGCACTGCCGCTTGCGTGAGTTGAAGTTACGTCGAGCAGCCGGTCAAGAGTTTCGCTCGGGCGGCGGCTCGTGGTTGGGTCAGTAAGTCGTGCGTGGTGGGTCGGCGTTT
>JANNDA010000278.1:0-2710 GCA_031387195.1 Planctomyces sp.
CAGCACGCAAATCCCGTGAGCCGAATCCACATCTTTGCCCTGATGGAAGACGGTCTGCTTGTCGCTGACGCCATCGCCATCGGTGTCTTCAAGGATCAGGATGCGATCCCCTTCCTTCCGCTCGCCGAGCCGATGCCGATAGTTCACAACCTCGCACACCCAAACTCGGCCGAGATGGTCGATGTCGATGCTCGTCGGATTGAGCATCGCCGGATTGGACGCTTCGCTCGCGAAGAGCGTGGCCTCAAGGCCGTCGGCAACATCGAGTCCCGAGACGGCGTCTTTCGAATCGCGGCTGCCGATGCCGCTCTGGGGACTGCCACCAGTTGAGCCCACAAGGAACTTCGCATCCGGCTTATCCGTGAAGACCAAAAACCGCACAGTCGAGCCGCAGCCCTGATTGACCCCTTGGTCATCGACGGCCGCTCGCGACTTGAACTTCGTGAAGCCGTGCCCGTCCGGCAGAGCAAACTCGATCACCGAGTTGGCGTGCGTGCCGATGCCGTACTCGACTTTCTTGCCATCGACGGAGATCGCATCGCCGCCGCAGTTCGCATTGATTTTCGCCTCGCCGAACCCGGCTGAGGCTGACTTCCATTTCAACTCGGTGAGCTTCGACTCCTTGCCGTCCTTGCCAATCAAACGAGGTTCAACCCAATCGGCCCAATCGCAGCCGAATCCGTCGCCGCCATCAGTCGCGACGAGGAACAGCGACTTGGCACCGGTGACGTCCACTTCGACATCAACTGCGTGTCCCTTGGTCGCGGCCGAAACCACTTTGCTATCAAACTTCGGTTCCGCCGCATTCAAGCTGGCCACCGACAACGAAACGCTGACCGAGAACATCCACATGGCAAACGCCAATCGACTCATACGCTTCATTGCGAGCATCTCCCCATCAGGACGGCAGAAGTTTGACAATTCAACAAATCGAGGCTCGACATGGTAGGTATCACTCAGCAGCCTCGCCACAGAGTCGCGCTCCGAGCGGTTTGCGGGTGTGCCCAAGGCGGATTGCCTTAATGTTTTTACGGGGAAGTTGCTGTCTCGAAGCGGAGCCACGGTGAGGAATGGTCACGGAGCCAGTGTGGCGGCAATCTCGACCAGATCGAACGGCATTCGCTGCACGTCTCCGTCGGTCAGCATCCTTGATGCGCGGGTAGTAACGCACCCCTTCGCCGCCGGTGAATTTGTGCTTCTTGACGTACTCCTCGTTGGTCCCGTAGCCGCAGCAGGAAACGACACAACGCACCCGCTCGTCATAGGCGGCCAGGAAGAGACTGTTGTGCCCGCCCAGCGAATGACCGATGACGCCGATCTGCTGGCCGTCCACTTCGGCCAGCGACTGGAGCAGGTCGATCGTCCGAACAGGCTGCCGTTGCCCGCGATCGTCCAGCCAATGCAACAGGTCCAGCTTGTCGCGATAAAACGGCGGCGGAGTCGGCCGAGCGACTTGATCCTCCCCGCGAGCCGCCACCGCAGAGACAAGCACCAACGCGAACAAGATTCCCAATCGCTACCACCCATTGGCGTATCGAAATTCGGCACAACGCCAGTCCGGAAAACGAACATTGAGAACTTGAGTCATCGTCATGGTGTTACCTTTTGTAGCCCATCCGCAACACTGGCTTACGGTCTCCATTGGACGCGCAAACTTTAACTTGGCGGCGCTCGTCAACACTACGGGCGAACGAATCGGCGTCGAGTTGTATTTGTCCGGTGCCGACGCCAAGAAGCACTTCAAGCGGCTGGAAGCGGAGAAGGCAGACATCGAGAAGGAAATCGGCCAGACATTGGATTGGCGAGAACTGCCCGACAAGGAAGTGTCCCGCCTGATCTATGGCTTCAAGAAGCCAAAGGACCGCGAAGCGTACTCGTTCCCGGAAGTCCGAAGGCATCCTGCATGACCTGCAGGACTACGTCGGCAGTGAGTTCTCTCTCTGCGGACGACTCGTCAAAGAGATGGACGCGGCGACTCAAGACAAACTCCAGAAACTCGGCGTGACGCTCCAACGTTTTGTGCTACGCCAGCGGCAGCACTTCGCCGTCGCTGACCGGGAACGGGCGGTTGAGCATGTCGCGGAGTTCGGCTTTGGGGTCGATGCCCAGAGCGTGGAAGATCGTGGCGTGGATGTCGGGCGGCGTGCAGGATTGCGACTTCGGGAAGGCGGCGTTGCTGTCGCTGCTGCCGTAGACTTGTCCGCCACGAATGCCGCCGCCGGCGAAGGCGACCGAATAGACGTTCGGATAATGATCGCGGCCGGCGTTGGCGTTGATACGCGGCGTGCGGCCGAAATCGGTCAGGATCACGACCAGCGTCTCGTCGAGCGTGCCTCGATCGGACAAGTCCTGCAACAGCGCCGACGCCGTGTGATCGAAGACTGGCAGCAGGCGGTTTTTGAGATGATTGAAGTTGTTGCCGTGCGTGTCCCAAGTGTCTCGCCCACCGCCGAGATCGCCGGGGCCGCAACAGACTTGAACGACCGGCACACCCGCTTCGGTCATCCGCCGAGCCAGCAGCAAGCTCTGGCCGGCGATGTGAGTTCCGTAAGATTCGCGCACCTTCGGGCTTTCGTTGTCGAAGTTGTAAGCCTTCTGCAACGCGGTCCCAGACAGGATGTCTTTGGCGAGCGACTGAAAGTGTTGGAAGCTTTCATAGTCGCTCGACGGCCGCTCGGCCCGTTGTAGCGACGACAGCAGTTCGCGCCGC
>JANNDA010000283.1:0-6075 GCA_031387195.1 Planctomyces sp.
CGCAAAGATCGAGATCGCGCGACTGCGAGCGGTTGGCCAACTGTTGCCTGCCTACGTCGCTCCTTCCGGTTGAAACGCGGCGATCCCTAGCCCTCCGCAAATCAGCAGTGCGGCGAGAACGATTGGGGAATCCGAAAGCCCCACACATCCCAAGCAGATCGCACCGGCGACCGGCCCCAACCAAACCAACCAACGTCCTACCGAGCTATCGCCCAGCAGGCCAAATCCCAACTGACTGAATGAAGTCGCCATCGTCCAGATCAGCAACAACCAAAACGTCCCGCCCGCGCCGAGGTGATAATGTTGTTTCAACGCCGGCCACAGCGGACTCAACTGCCCGGCCACCGTGTCCACCAGAAAATGCAGCGCGGTGAAAACGATCAACGTCCATGTGCCAGAAGTAAGCGCCGAATTGTGAGGCGTGTTAGCCAACGGTTTTCGCCCTGGGGAAGAAGACTCGTTTCGCCGTGATTGAGTCGGTCGGCTCGAAACGTTTTCCGAGGCTGACGTACTTGGCCAATCGGTCGGCGATCGCTGAGGCTCCTTCGGTGTCGCACCAGTGCAGTATGCCGCCTCGGAACGGTGGGAAGCCGATGCCGAGCAACAATCCCATCTCAACATGATGCGGCTCGGCGACGATTCCTTCTTCGATGACTCGCGTGGCTTCCAGCAGCATCGGCAAGAACAGGCGGTCTGTGAGTTCTTCGAGCGTGAACTGCCGCGAGTCAGTGCGATGACGTTCGAGGAACGGTGCGAAGTCAGGATCGGCTTCGGGCTTTCCCTTCTTATTGAGCTTGCGGAATCCGAAGCCGCTCTTGTTTCCCAAGCGGCCCGCTTTGACGAGGTCTGCCAGTATCGACGAGGGCTTCGCACGATCGGCGAACGCGGTCGAGACCACGTTCCCTGCGGAGTGTGCGGTGTCGAGGCCCACGAGATCGCTGAGTGTGATCGGCCCCATCGGCATGCCAAACTTCGTCGCCGCCTTGTCGATGTCGTCCATCGACGCACCTTCTTGCAGCAACAACATCGCCTCGTTCATGTACGGCAGCAACACGCGATTGACGAGGAAGCCGGGGCAATCTTTCATCACGATCGGCGTCTTGCCGATGCGTTTGGCGAGGGCCACGATCGTCGCGACCGTGTCGTCCTCGGTCTTGGCTCCGCGAATCACTTCGACCAATTCCATGCGATCGACCGGAAAGAAGTAGTGCATGCCGACGAATCGTTCCGGATGCGGCGCGGCTTCGGCCATGCGCGTGATCGAGATCGTCGAGGTGTTGCTGCACAGGATCGCGTCGTCACGCAGGATCGACTTCAGCTCGGCATACGCCTGTGTCTTGAGCAACTCGTTTTCCGGGATAGCTTCGACCACGACATCCGCTTCAGCGAAGACCGCCCGCGATGTCGAGGTGCTCAGGCGAGTCAGCATTTCTTGCATGTCCTGCGGAATCGCCCGATTGATGCGGATGCGGTCCTCGATCACTTTGCAGGCGCGCTTCATGCCGTCGGCGAGCCGCTCTTGTCCGACATCGACCATCACGGACGCCACGCCGCGTCGCGCGTGGGCCGTCGCAATCCCCGCTCCCATCAAGCCGCTGCCGAGCACCCCCACTTGCTTCACATCGCGAGCCTTCGCGGTCGCGGGCAAGAAACCGGGATCGCGGCCGATCGCGTTGTTCATGAAGAAGACGGAAATCAAATTGCTGGAAATCGGCGTGCCGGTGACTTCGAGGGCGATTTCCTGTTCGATCAACAACGCGGCGTCGAGCGGTCGGTTGATTCCCTCTTTGATCGCTCGCAAGGCCGCGAGCGGTGCCGGGTATTGCCCCTTCGTCTTCCCTTTGATCGCTCCTTCGGCACAGGCAAATGCGAATTGAAATTCGTCATCACTCAGCCCCAGCGGTTGCGAGCGTCGTTGGCGTTCTTCTTTCCATTCACCACTGCTCGCGACTCGCTCAATCAACGCGGTTCCCACCTCAACCAGTTTCTCCGCCGGAACCGCGTCAAAGCAAAGCCCAATCTGCACGGCCTTGGCCGCACCGACCGCTTCGCCGCCGCAGATGATGTCGATTGCGTGATGCACGCCGACCGCGCGAGTCATGCGCTGCGTTCCGCCCCAACCGGGGATGAGCCCGATCTTGGTCTCCGGTAACGCGATCTTCGTCGCCGGATTCGTGGAAGCGATGCGATAGTCCATCGACAGAATCAGCTCGGTGCCGCCCCCCATCGAGTTGCCATCGACGAGTGCCACGGTCGGAAAGGGCAAGCGACTGACACGGCTGAAGAGTTCATGTCCTGCAGCGATCGCCGCGTGACACTGCTCGCGCGTCGCATCGATCAACGCACCGAGTTCCTTCAAATCGGCTCCGGCGATGAACTGCCCCGGCTTGCCGCTTTGAAACAGCAAGCCTTTCAAATCGGTGCGCTTTTCAAGCTGCTCGACGTGCGCGGTCAACTCCGCCAGCACCGCTTGCGATAGCGTGTTGACCTTCTTGTCCGGCACATCAAACGTCAGCAAACCAATCGGGCCGGGCGACAATTCTTCCAAGCGAAAATAAGTCATCACGAGTTCCTTCCGTGAGGTAATCAGGCGAGCGGGGCGAGTTGTACCAGATGCTCTCTTCTACCGGGAACGGACTCTGGTCTTCGCAGCACCTGCGGCTGCCTTGACCGCACCCCAGTCGTACCACCGGTGCGAGTGAGTAGCGATCCAAATTCAAAACCACTCAGATTCTGTCTAAGACAATCCCATTTCGCACGTCTCTTCTTCTGTACGCCATTCTGGCGAGCAGGGTCATCGCGATGAAAAGTCCCTCGGTGGACAGTTCAGAAAGCTGGATTCAGGCAAGTGTCGCTCGCTGGGAGAGCGATCTGCTGCGTTATGCGCGGCACTTGGTCGGCGATGTGGAGCGGGCTCGCGATGTCGTGCAGGAGACGTTTCTGAAGCTCTGCCAGCAAGACCGAGAACAGCTCGACGGGCATCTGGTCGAGTGGCTCTTCACGGTCTGTCGGAACGGGGCACTCGATGTGCGGCGAAAGGAACAACGCATGATGACCATGACGCTCGATGCGGTGCTGGATTCGGCGAGCTGCGATCCGCCGCCGGACGATGCGGCCGAACAACACGACGAATCGAATCGCGTACTGCGACTGATCGCCGGACTCCCACACAACCAGCAGGAAGTCCTGCGGCTGAAGTTTCAGCACAGCCTGAGCTATCGCGAGATCAGTTCGATCACCGGCCTGTCGGAAACGAACGTGGGGTTTCTGATTCATGTCGGGATCAAACGGCTGCGCGAGTTGATGCGTGATACCTAACTCGGTCATGAGTGAGTTGTTTAGCCGCACGCCGCAGGCACGCGCGTTTGAAACCTGGCGTTTTGAAACGCGCGTGCCTGCGGCGTGCGGTTAAACGATCGTCGAACATTGCCCATCCAAAACCACACGGACCGCGATCGACTTTCGCGATCGTTTCACAAGGAACAAACCATGTCCCATAATTTCCCTGATGATCCGCGTCTGACCGCGTATGCGCTCGGCGAATTGAATGAGGCTGAGCGAGAGATCGTCGAGAAACAAATCGGCGAGTCGGTTGAAACGCTGCTCGAAATCGAAGCGATCCGTGAAGTCGCCGGGCAATTGCGAGTCGCGTTGCGTGACGAAACTCCACAAGCTGTAGGACGGGCACTCTTGCCCGTCGAACCAAGTCAAACGACGGGCAAGAGTGCCCGTCCTACGATGCCTAACGTTGAGGAACTGGGCCACAAAACTCCCTCGTTGGCGCTTCGGGCTAGTGTGGTGCCGACGCTCGCTTTGGCCGCGTCCGATGCTGCGCCGCGTCGCCGAGCCTCTAAAAACATCGCCGTCGCTGCGTCGTGTCTTGCGATGCTCGGAGCTTTTGGAATCGTGGCTGTCACGGCTCGGCAACAGTCATCGAACTCGACGTCATTCGCCGCCAAAGATCACCGCGTGTCGATGTGGGAGGAGGCGTCTCTCGCCCAACGTCCCGTCCAATTCTTTGATGGCGAGAACGGTAACGGCAACTTGGATGGATTTCAGATGGCTCAGAGTGCTCCTGAGTCCGCTGTCTCTGATAAGCGGACGATGCGCTTATTGTCTGCGGTCGAAAACAAGGGGTATGTGGTTGCGGAGAAGTCAGACCGTCTCGCTCAGTTAAACAAGAGTCGCGGCCTTGTTCGCGAAGATCGGTATTTCCGACTCAAGGGCAATCCAACACCGTCAGATCATTTCGACACGGCGTTCCCAAAATCAGCTCTGGGGCTGGAGCGAGCCGAAGGGCTGATCGCAGAACAAGCAGTACGAGCGAAAGCGCGATCGAGGCTGACGGCAGGCAAAGAGCTCAAGGAGCTTGCCGACGTTGAGGAAAAGCTCAAGCGAGATCTTCGAGAAGGGGAGAAGCTGAATGAGGAGCGTGACGTTGTCGCTTCCGCCGAAGACTACGCAAAACTAAACGACAATCCATTTTTCAGCCCGCTGCACGAACCGCTTTCGACGTTCTCGATTGATGTGGATACGGCGGCCTACTCGAACATGCGGCGGTTTCTGACGCAGGGAAGCTGGCCTCCGGCGGATGCGGTACGGATTGAGGAGTTGGTGAATTATTTCACGTATGACTACGCGCCTCCGGGGGCGGAAGTCTCAAATCTCAAATCTCAAACCGACGCGCCGTTCGCCGTTCACCTGGAAGTCGCCGCTTGTCCGTGGAACGCGGAACATCGGCTGGTGCGAGTCGGACTGAAAGGGAAAGAGATCGCGATGGATCAGCGGCCGGTCAGCAACATTGTGTTTCTGATCGACGTGTCGGGTTCGATGCAGGATGCGAACAAGCTGCCGCTGGTGAAAGTTGGGCTGAAGCGGCTGGTCGAGCAACTCACGGAGAACGATCGCGTCGGCATCGTGGTCTATGCGGGAGCCTCCGGGTTGGCGTTGGACTCGACGAACGCCATGCAGAAGGACGTGATCTTGTCGGCGATTGACAACCTGCAAGCGGGCGGTTCGACGAACGGTGCGCAAGGGATTCAGTTGGCGTATGCGTTGGCTCGCAAGCACTTCATCCAGAAGGGAACGAACCGAGTCATCCTCTGCACCGACGGCGATTTCAACGTCGGCATCACGAACCAAGATGACCTCACGAAGTTGATCGAAGAGGAAGCGAAGTCGGGTGTGTTCCTCAGTGTGCTGGGCTTCGGCATGGGGAACTTGAAGGACTCGACGTTGGAGAAACTGGCCGACAAGGGGAACGGCAACTACGCCTACATCGACACGCTCCGCGAGGCTCACAAAGTGTTCCTCGAGCAAATGACCGGCACGCTGATCACGATTGCGAAGGACGTGAAGATTCAAATCGAGTTCAACCCGTCGCAAGTCGGGGCCTATCGCCTGATCGGTTATGAGAACCGCTTGCTGGCCGCTCAAGATTTTCACGACGACACGAAGGACGCGGGTGAAATCGGAGCGGGGCACACGGTGACGGCGCTCTACGAAATCATTCCGCCGAACAAGTTGCCTGCTCAGCCGAAGCCGCCGACTGACGAGAAGTTGAAGTATCAGCCGAACGTGAAGTCACCGGCTGATGGTGCTCGTCGCGAGATTTCTGCGAGTCCCGCCACCGACGAGCGACAAGCGAGCCGCCCGTCGCCACAAACGAACGAACTCATGACGATCAAGCTCCGCTACAAGCAACCTGACGCCGACAAGAGCCTGCTCATCGAGCAAACGCTGAGCGATCAAGGCCGCTCGTTCGCACAAGCTTCGACCGATTTCCGCTTCGCCGCGAGCGTGGCCAGTTTCGGTATTTTGCTGCGTCACTCGCCGCACCAGGGAAACGGAACGCTCGACGCGGTTGCCGAGATCGCCGAGTCCTCGCTCGGACCAGACAAGTCCGGCTATCGAGCAGAGTTCGTGGGCCTCGTGCGATCCGCGAAAGCCTTGCGGTCCAAGTAACCCGAAGAGGCTGTGAGTTTATGTGGGATAGGCTTCCAGCCTGTCGTGTTTTACGGGGAATTCGACAGGCTGGAAGCCTATCCCACGCAAAGAATCACAGCCTCGAAGCGC
>JANNDA010000284.1:0-3105 GCA_031387195.1 Planctomyces sp.
AGTTCGACGAGCAGCCGACGATCGTTGCGACAGCGCAGCTTCGCACGGTCGAGCGTCTGCTTCAGACCACGGAATTCGACTTCGATGCCCCATCGCTGTTGGTAGCAGCGGACGATCTGTGCCAACGTCAGTTGGGACGACGACAGGACGTTCGTCAGCATCCACATCCACGTCCTTCCGATGCGAACCTGCACCAGGCGCAAGTGCAGCGGCGGACGCTTCAACCGCCGGGCCGCCTGAGGCCAGCAGAGCACTCGGCCATTCTTCTGCAAGGTGCAGTCGGGACTCTGCGTGAGCAGACTCACGTTGGCACCCACGCGAACCAGAAAGTGCTGGCCCGCCTCGGCCAAGTGTGCCCACAGGGGATCGCCGACGAAGCCCGCATCGCCACAAAACAGCGTATTCTTCGGGAATTCCCCGGTCTCGAGCATCTCCATCACATGCGCCCGCTCGCTGGAGTGGGACGGTCCCAGACGCCACATCCACGGCAGACGAAGTCCCATGTGCCACATCAGGGTGATCCACGCCTGAGGTTCCTGAGGCTGCGGTTTTTGTTTCTGGTTCTTCGCACGCCGCAACCCTTTGGTCTTCTTCTTGCGGTACTTCGCCGTCTGGCCGTGGCCATAATTGGGAGCACACAAAGCGTTCTCGTTGGCCTGCGATCGGGGAGCCGTGCTGCGAGAACCATCGAAGGCGATTGGCACCCATCCGCCGATCTGCCAGAACTCCCCGCCGATCTCTTGCAGACGCTGGTGCAGAACCGGCCACAACAGTCGCAGGAGTGAGTCCGTCCAGCGAACCGCCGCTCCCATGAACCCTTGATAGGTACTCAGCGCCGCATCGCCGGCCAGGAGTTTGCAACAGCCCACGGCCTGCGTGAACGCCTCCGTCAAAGTCGCGGCGTCCGACCAAGCCCAGCACAACGCCAGCCACACCAGACTCCGCGACAACCAGCTGGTATTGCCATGCAACTTCAGGCTGGCAAAGATCCGATCCTCCGGAAACAACCAAGCTTGGAGGAGTCGCAACTGTTCGGCGTTCGTGCTCCGGTGCGCGGAGCCCGGCTTGACCCGCGATCGCCGTCTCACCGAACGGTTCCGACTTTCTCGCTTCGCCGACTTCGACTTCTGCCTTCGATCCATGAGCCAGATTCCTTTCTGACTGAAGCGTTTTCAGTTGGTCCTGTTAGGAATCTGGCTTTTCTATTCTCTCCTTCGTTTCTGAAACCCCAGCTTTCTTCGACGCCAAATCGTTCACGGCGTTGCCCGAAGGGGCACAGGCGCGAAACAAAATACACCGGTTGTCGATCTCAAAATACCTCCGTCAAGTCAAACTTTTCATCGGCCTAGGGTTTGACTCATTTTTCTCCGCGTGAGGTTTACTTGACCCGCACCAGCTTCATGATGCGGCCTGAGACGTTCCAATCTTGCACATACAAGTTGCCGTCCTTGTCCCAGTAGGAGCCGTGGGTGCCGTTGAAGATCCCCTCGATCCACTTGTCTTGCGGGACATTGTGGTTCACTCGCGTCGCCGGGTCCGCGTTGTGGCCAAGCACGGCCATGATTGTGTTGCTCTTGTCGAGGATGACCACTCGCCCGTGCAAATCGGGCACGGAGACGTAGTCGCCCTGAACGGCAGCCGAGGTCGGCATTCCCAATCCGGTCACGACCTCGTCGATGTAATTGCCATCCAGACCGTAATGCAGCAGACGTCCCTTCGGGGTGTGGTTGCGGTCGCAGACCAACAAGCGCGGCGGGTCGTAGCGCGTATCCAAGGTCATGCCGTGCGCGGTATTGAATTCCTTAAGGCCGTTCCCTTTGACACCGAAGTGCATCAGGTACTTGCCCGTCTTGTCGAACTTGACGATGTGATTGCTGGCGTAACCGTCGGCCAGAATGATGTCGCCGTTCGGAGCGACGGTGATCGCGGTCGGGGCCCACTTGGCCAGCTTCAATCCGGATTCCGCTTCGGTGGGAATGCCCAGCTTCAGGACGATGTCTCCGGTCTCGGCGTGGAACTTGATCCCTTCACCGGCCGCGTTGCGAGCCCCGTAAATGAACTCGTCGTTTCCTTCGGAGCGGATCTCCAGGTCATGGATGTTCGAGTATTTGTCGCCCAGGAATCGGCGAATCACTTTTCCTTCTGGGGAGAAGACGAAAACTCCCAGACTCGAACTGGTGTAGACGCTCCCCGCCTTATCGACCACGACACCACCGTGAGTCGAACCGAGCACCGACTTGCCGTCCTCACCGAGTCCCCAACCGGGCACCGTGTCAAAGGTCATGATCCCGCAGCCCATTCGCACCGGCTGCACCTTGTCCGCCGCGAAGGTCGGCAGGGCGAGACCGAACATGACCGCAATCGAAAGCCAACAGCTCTTCATAATCTGGATTCCTGGTTGTGACTGAAATGTTGTGAGACGCATCACGAGCGGCGGCAGTATCCGGTTCTCAAATCCGCATTTCAACCAGCGACGGTGCTGACATCACGGCGCGGCGACCCCTCAGCTCTCACGGCGCGGACTTTGGCAGCGGCTTGTAAACCTTGTGGACGATGAGGCCCAGCAGCAGCAACTGCGTGAAGTAGCCCAGGCACCACTTCGCCACGAGCATGCCGGGAAACGGCTGCACGGCATACATGATGATCTGCCCGCCACCGATCAGAACTCCGATCGTAGCGGCATACATCAGCGAACAACGCAGGCAACGCTTCTCCGCAACACAAGCGGCGAAGATCAGCGTAAACGCCGACGCAACGAGGAGCTGTCCCAGGAACATCCACGGCATTTTCTCCATCATCTCCGCTTCGGGACGCCAGAGTTCCTTCGTCGCTCCGTAGGTTTCGGACAACCAGACCGCATGTATCAGAAAATCCGTGGCCCAAACGGTGACGAAGGCCACGACGATCGTGATGAGCAGACTCTTGATGTTCATGGCGCGAGCTTCCTGGATGTTGGTGGAATAGATTTTCGAGATTGACCGTCCGCGACACGATAAGGCGAACGGCAGGACTAAAGTAACCCGATGCGTAAGCGAGGGAGAACGCTCAAGAACGTGAAACTTCCGGCTTCCGTACCCCGTCAAGCGCTCGCTCACGCTTCGGATG
>JANNDA010000306.1:0-4185 GCA_031387195.1 Planctomyces sp.
TTCTGAAATCAAACGCTGGAGTGTTGAAGATCGGCTCGATTTGATCGAGGAAGTCTGGACTAGCCTTGATGAAGAGCATTTCGCCCCGCCGCTCACCGATGATCTTCGTACTTTGCTTGAACAAAGACTGGCAGATGCCGAGGCGAACCCTGACGACGTGCAGACATGGGAAGAAGTGAAGGCGGAACTTCGTCGTGAAAGACTTAACCCATGAGTCTGCCGCTGGTACTGCACCGCGACGCCAAGAGGGACATCTCCGAGGCCATGCGCTGGTATGAGCGTCAGCAGCCCGGACGGGTGAAGCAATTCGAAGCACAACTCGAAAAGGCGTTTGAACGGATCAAAGAGCGTCCGACCCGGCTAGCTCCTTACTTTCAAGACGTCCGTTTTCATCTGCTCAATCAATTCTCCTATGTCGTCTACTACCGAGTGCTGGTCGCTCGGATTGAGGTGATCGCGGTGGTTCACTCCAAGCGAAGCCCACGAGTCTGGAAACGGCGAATCTGAAGTAATCCAACAACCTCTGACTTGGCGGCATGATGATCTGGTCTTCGACGACAGTCAGCCCTGAAGTCGGAACAGCTCGTGGAAGATCGACAGTAGGCGACGGTTGTTGGTCGCTTCGACAGTGGTCATCGCGCGGTTGAGGATGTCCGGATAGAACCGCAGCGGCGCGAGTGCTCGCAGGGTTGGTTCCGAGAAGCTCGTGACCGGGTTCAGCAGCGAGATCAAGAAATCCACCGCCTGCGTTTGCCGAGACAGGCCGAGGCTGACCAGCAGAGATTCTTTGAGGTCTACGTCGGACGTTCTCTGGTAGGTTTCGATGAGCACGGCGATCGCTTCCGGCAGTCCGCTTTCGCCGAGCGAAGCGGCCGCTTCGGAAGCAAGTGGCTCATCGCTCGAACGGAGGTATCGGGCGACGAACGGAATCGAGTCTTGTCGCGTCAATCGCAACAGCGTGCTGAAGCAGGCTCCGGTGACTTCGGCTTCGCGATCACCGCACTGAGCTTTGACGCGAAGCAATGGAACCACGCACTCGTGTCCGACGTCCGCGATGGCGTGGACGGCGTGAACACGAGCGACACGCTGCGAATCGGCGAGCAGTTCGGTCATCGCGATCAGCTTGTCGTTGACGCCAATCTTCCACGACCGAGCGAGCAGCGCGGCGCATCCGCCGCGGACGTTGATGCCCGAATCGGCCGAGGGAAAGCCGGGGTCCATTTGCTCGTACTTCATGCCCGCCAAGCAGAAGTCGGGATCATCAAAATTAAGCCGAGCGAGCGCATCGATGATCGCGACCTTCGCCGTGCAACCGCGATCTCGCTCCGGTTCGGCACACAGCACCGGCCAGAGCGATTTCAGTTCCTCGACAAAGTCGATCAGCTCCCGCTCGCCGATGATTTCCGCCGCCTTCGCGATGACGAAGTTGGACGCATCGTGCAGACCGCTTCGCAATTCGGCGGGGGTGGATTCCGAATCAAGCTCCTTGGCCGATTTCGCCATTCGCTTCAACCGGACATGATCGGCATTGGCTTTCGCCATAACTTCGCTCTCGCGGTGCGGGATTGGACGTGATATCTCTCGCGCCAGAATTCAAATGCACGTCGCATTCTGACACACGGCGGTCGTCCAGAGAACGATTCCATGACCTTTCGAATGGCTGATCAACTCAAGCCGCTGCGGATCGCGTTTGCGGGGTTGTTGGCGATCGAACTGCTTGTCTGCTGGTGGTATCAAGGGCCGCGACCGGTTCTCGATGGGTCGCTGAGTGAGAATGCCGCTGCAAGTTCGCTCGCGGAATTCTCTGCCGAGCGGGCGGTCAGTGTTCACGAAGAGTTGTTTCCAGCGAAGCCGCATCCGGCGGGAACGGTGGAGAATTTGATTGTGCGCGATCGCTTGGTTGATCTGCTGCGCAACCTGGGTTGGACGGTCGAGGTTCAGACGACAGTCGTTGAATCGGACGCGAAGGTCGTGTTGCACAACGTGCTGGCTCATCATCCGAGGTTGGCAGAACAAAAAGGGCGACCGCTGGTGTTGGCGACGCATTACGACTCGTGCCGAACCGGGCCGGGGGCGGGTGATGCGGGCGGCTGCGTTGCGGCGGTGATTGAGAGTGCGCGGGCGTTGTTGGATAAGTCCGCTGCTGCTGCTGCTGAGACGACTTCGCCGCTGAGACGTCCGGTTTATTTGTTGTTCACGGACGGCGAAGAGTTGGGATTGCTCGGAGCATCGCAGTTTGTGAAGCGGCATCCGTTGTCCGCGAAGAAGCCGATCGTGTTGAACTTCGATGCGCGCGGAACGAGCGGGCCGGTGGTGATGTACGAGACTCACGCGGGCAACCGTGCGGAGATTGAAGCGTGGGGCAATGAACTGGCTCGGCCGAGGATCACCGGATCGCTGTTCACGGCGGTCTATCGCACGATGCCCAACGGCAGCGACTTCACGGTGTTTCAGCAGGAAGGTTGGCAAGGTTTTAATTTTGCGATCATCGGCGGAGCACATCGCTACCACCAACCCGACGACACGCTCGCGAATCTTGATCGGCGCAGCATTCAGCACTTTGGCGAACACGCTTTGAATTTGTCGCGACGGATCGCCACGAGCGACGTCGAACTCGCAGAGAGTCGTGATGACGCGGAGTTCTTCGACGTGCTCGGCCTCTTCGTCGTGAGCTTTCCGTTGTCGTGGTGTTTGCCGTTGAGCCTCGTGGCGTTCATGGCCATCGTGGCTACGAATTGGCGACGAGTCTGTTCTCCCGCTGGCTTGCAGACTTTTCTCCGTTTGGGCTTTGCGGGCTTGATCGTGGGACTGACCAGTTCGATGGCCGGTTGGTTTTTGAGTCGATTGATTCGAGAGATGGGTGTGTTGCCACGGAGTTTCGTCTGGTACGGGCCAGCTCTGGTGATCGGGTTGTGGATCGTGTCGGCGACGGCGAGTTTGGGTATTGCTCGTTGGATTTTGAAACATCGTTCCGCAGAGCACACGTGGGGCAGCCTGTGGTTGTGGTGGTCATTCGCGGGGATCAGCGTGGCGGCGGTCGCTCCGGAGTTCAGTCATTTGCTGCTCGTTCCGGCGTTGCTGGCGGCCGGACTCTCAGCCAGCAAGTGGAGTGTTACGACACGGACGCTGATCGCCTCGTTCGGGAGTGCGATTCTGGTCGTTCCCGTCCAGCACCTACTGTCGATCGCCTTGGGACCGTCGAGCGGGATTCTGCTCTGCCCGACCTTCGCGTTGGCGCTGGTGCCGATCTATCCTCTGGTCGCGATTAACTCGACAGCACACTAACCCGAAGCGCCAGTGAGGGAGACGAAGAACATCCCTCGCTGGCGCTTCGGGCTGGTATTTGCCGCGTCTGTCTATTGATCGTTGCCAGCCTACTCACCTCTCCAAGGATGAAATCATGAAGCCGTTGTTCGTTGTCTTGTTGTTGGTTGCTGTTGGTTGTTCGCAGACGGAAACACGTTCGGGTTCGGGAAGCGATCAGTCTTCAACTTCAACGCGAAATCTTGGTTCAGCGACGGCCTCTCAGGCTGCTCCGGCGTTAGTCGTCGGTTCAAAAGCTCCGCCGTTGAAGGTCAGCCGGTTTCTCAAGGGAGAGCCGGTGACTCAATTCGAGCCGGGGAAGATTTATGTCGTCGAATTTTGGGCGACATGGTGCGGGCCGTGTGTTGCCGCCATGCCGCATGTGTCCCAAATGCAGAAGAAACATCCCGATGTGACGTTCATTGGAGTCAATGTGTGGGAGGAGGGCGAAGCGGCGGCGGAAGAATTCCTGAAAGCGAATGGTGAGCGAATCGACTACCGCATTGCTCGCGATGAAATCCCTCCGGGGGCAAAGGCGGATGACGGCGTCATGAGTCAAACTTGGTTGAGGGCTGCGGAGGCGGGTGGCATCCCAACTGCGTTCGTGGTGAATGGGGAGGGGAAGATTGCCATGATCACGCACCCGTTGGAGTTGGACGAACCGCTGGCGAAGATCATCAACGGAACGTGGGATCTTCCTGCCGCAGCGAAGAAGCATCTCGACAGCATCATGGAAGAACGCCAGGCGAATCGGTTTCAAGAAACGCTTGGCCAACTCGTGGCTGCTGGACCGACGGTCGATTCAGTCGCAGGTCTGGACAAACTCGCCGCAGAATTCCCCAGTCACGCGTTGCGGATCGGGCTGGCAAAATTCCAGTTGTT
>JANNDA010000326.1:0-2036 GCA_031387195.1 Planctomyces sp.
GCTCGCGCGCCGCAGAGAATGCCATTCGGATTGAAGGTCACTTCGCGTTTCAAAAAATTGTTGGTCGGATCGCCGTCGAGCAGCGTGCCGGCTCCGACGGTGATCAGTCCCTCCTCGCGGTCGGCGACGTAGAGGTAGGCATACAGCGCGTTGACCGCCTGCTCTTCGTTTTCGGGGTCTTGTTTGCGAGTCGGATCGGGAGCGGTTGTGGCGGGTGCGGCGACGGCGGCGGCGTTCTTGGTCGGGACGTAAAGTTGTTGGCCCAACGGTGAGACCGGGGCGGTGACGATCCGCTCGGAAAAACCTTTGTGGTCGATGAAGGCGACGTCGAAGACACGCAGACCCGCTTCACCGCATGCGGCGTAGAGGTATTCGCCACGCAGTTGAATGCTCTGAATGTTCGGTTTGCGGAGTGGATGTTTCAGACGATCAGAAACGTCGCGGCCGGGATGCTCGTGCGAATGTTCGAGCTCAAATTCGTTCGTGACGTGCTCAGCATAATTGTCGGGATACGCGAGGCGATGCAGCGTGCTACCGATGACGGTTTGTGGCTCGTCGCGTTCGGTGACGATGACCGCTTCGAGACCGTGCTCCCCCGCGCCGACCCAGCAGTAGCGGCCCATGAAGTTGAGATAGTTCGTGCCTTGCATGAGCAACTGCGCCATCAGCGCGTTGTTGTCTTCGTTATTGGAAAGGTGACAGTCGGCGCATTGCTTGGTGCCGTCTTTGCCGCGAACGGTGTGCGGGACGTTGGTCGTGAAGGAGATGCCGCTCATGCCGTCGGAGGAGATCGTTTGCTGTTGGACGTAGATCGACTCGCGGTTGTTGTTGGTGCTGCCGACATGCACCGCGCAAGCCGAGCGAGCGGGACTGATGCGATTGCCAGTGACGGTGCCGTCTTTCGCCAGCATGTAGACTTCGTCGCGCAGCGTCTGGAAGTTGTACGAGACATAGTTGCGGCTGACGTCACCGGCGTTGTGCAGTTCGGGCATCTTCATGTTCGCTCGCTGCGGCAGATGGCAGCCGTAACAGCTTGTGTTCCACGATGAGTGACACGAAACGCAGCTCATCTTGCTGCTGTCGTGAGCGCACTTCGTGGCGTCTTTGGGCCGTGTCCCCCAGGCGAGGTTGTCTCCTTCAAAGCGGACAGTCTTCGCGAGGTGCGACTTCTCGTTGTAGCGCGGATGCCCTGGCGTGATCGTGTCGAGGACTTGCGGAATCTCCCACTGACGCGGTTGATCGCTATCTTTTTCCACCATCGCCACTTGGATGATTTTCTTCCCTTCGCGACGAAAGCGGGGCTTGCCGGAGGGAGTCGTCATGGCTTCGAGGTTCGTGCCACCTTCCGGAGCGGCTGGGCCGCTGGTGCGGAGTGAGGCTCGCTGATACGCGGTGCCGTGGCAGTCTTCGCAAGCGATCTCGATGGCCGCGCGAACTTCGCCGTACAGCTTCGTGTTGCCGTGCGAATCCTGTTTGAAGTGGCAATCGACGCAGTGCATCCCTTTCTCAAGATGAATATCCATGAGATGCACCGGGACGCCGTCCTTCGCTTGGCGGCAGTCGGGATGCAACATCGCATAGTTGAGCTTCGCCGTGCTTTCGTCTTCGATGACGCGGTCTTTGTGGTCGAGCAATCGCCCCTCGCGATCCTTCTTGAAGACCGCTTTGAAGACCCAGCCGTGACCGTGGAAGTCGGCGAACTGTGTTTGTTTGAGTTGCGGGTTGAGGTCGGCTGTTTGATCGAGGAATTCCGGATCGGACCAGTTGCCTTTAGCGGCGGACTCGTCGGGATTGGACATCATCGACTGCACGAACTCTTCGGCGGTCGGTTTTTTTTGATGTTTGGGATACATCAACTCGCCGTCAGTCTCGTTGTCCCACCACATGAAGCCGAGATAGCTCTGCAAGACGGTCGTACCGGGGTGCATGTGACAGGTGATGCACTGGCTGGAAGGGATCGCGGTGGTGAACTCGTGCTTGATCGGATGCCCGGATTCGTTTTTGGGAATCGTCGGATCGGGGTTCTGACTCAGCCC
>JANNDA010000329.1:0-1978 GCA_031387195.1 Planctomyces sp.
CTCGAACCCCGCGCCCTCAAACGCCGACCCACCACGCACGACTTACTGACCCAACCACGAGCCGCCGCACGAGCCAAACTCTTGACCGGCTGCTCGACGTAACTTCAACTCACGCAAGCGGCAGTGCCATTCGACTCCCCCACCCATGCCTCACAATCGCATCGCCGAAACGCTTGCTGCTTCGGCTCCGCCACCAGCTAACGGATCGGCCTCGCCACCGCCGAATCACAATGGCGATCACGACCATCGCGGCAGCTTCAACGCCATCCTGCAACAGGCCGAGACGGCGAAGACTTCACTGCACGACGCTTTCGCCCAGATCAACCACCTGATCGCCTCGCTGAAGCGCCATCGCCGGCAGTCGAAGCTCATGCAGACCACGCTCGCGTCGCTCAAGCAACTTCAAAATCTCGAAGTGTGAGTCGCTCAGACGCTGCAAACGCTGATGAATCGCGTTCCACGAAGCAGCGATGCTTCGTGGAACGCGGTTATTCGGACGATTCGGCAACAAGCCGGATCTCCGGTCTCTCATTTCAGGAGCCTAGAGCATGAGTGCTCGACAAAAACTGAACCAAGCCAACTTCAAGGCCGCTTTGGTGGGCGGACTGGTCGTCGGTTGGCTGTTCCAGTCCTTCACCGCGTTCGTGCTGGCCACGTTTCTGTTCGTCGTGGGCAGCTTCTATTCGGGCGACATCCGCCCCGGCGGTGACTACCACTATCCGTCACGCCCAAGCCCGCCATCTCGGCCACCGATGTCTCAACTGTCGAATCGTCGCCATTCGCGGAAATGGCGAGATTGATCGGCGTGAGCATCAGGTGTGTTTGACCAATCCAAATTCATTTCGCTCGAAAGGATCGCTATGTCACTGAAGGCCAATATTGGTTTCAACCGCAAGATCGGTGAACCGCACTTTAGTTCGCGCGGCGCGAGCGTCCATTTGGAACTCGAACTCGACACGAGCCTGCTGGAGCAACCCGCGCAGTTACTCAAGCGGATTCACGGCGCATTTGAATTCGCCCGCAGCGCAGTCGACGCCGAATTGAACGGCGCGAATCCGCGACACTGTTGTCTCGCAGAGGGACCGCTGTTCGCATCTCATACGTCATCCATTGAGACCAACATCAATGACTGACGGGCCACTGACGAGGTGAGATCGCCCCCGAACACGGCCACAAACTCACTGCGCGAATCCGCGCAGTTGCGATCGCCATGTTGAAACACTGAGTACGGGGCCTGCCTTCGGGCTGGCCCCACTCAGCATTTCTTTATCTATCGAGTGCTTTCGAGCATTCAGGCACAGTCTGGAACCGGGCAAACGAGCGTCACAGCACACTCCGCCAGCCAGACAGCATTCATTGCCAAGTCGAGGCTTCGCAGGATTGCCTCGGACATCGCGGTTCGAGCGGGATTCTGGCAGAACCGGCTCACAGTCTCTGTCGCGTACAAAACCTCCGGAAGGATGCGGCCCTTTGGCATCGTATCTGCGGTTTATGACGGACGTGTGTCACTGACTTCGGAGCATTTCCCATGATTCGCAATCGTCCGATCTTTCATTGCCAGCACTGCGGTGCGGTCGTTTTGCAAGAGGCGTTTCGTCTGCCGCCGTTTTGCTGCCGGCACGAAATGACCAAGGCCGGCGAGGAAACTCTGCGTGACGACTACGCTCGTGAATTAGACGTGGAGCCGCCGGGGTTCAACGAGCCGCGTGTGGCTCCGCGTTGGTCCGCTCCGGACATGGAGCACGTTTCGACGTGAAAGGCTGCGATGTCGCTACTCCGCTACGACCCGACGACCAATGATTGGGTGATCTTCGCGCCGTCCCGAGCGCGTCGGCCGCACGAGTTTCGGGGAGCCTGTCCGAAACCAACGGTGGAATCGGCGGGCAAGGTCTGTCCGTTTTGTCCCGGCAACGAGCAGCTCACCCCGCCGGAAATCTTTCGCGTACTGGCGTGGGGGTTGCCGAAGCCGGCCGACTGG
>JANNDA010000337.1:0-11344 GCA_031387195.1 Planctomyces sp.
CCCCGGGTGAGTCCGTCACCTCCGGGGGGGCGACCCGCCACTCCGCTCGCCTACGGGATTCAATGTTGCCGTTTCGCAACGAACGACAGCTCCGTTCGGACAATCGGCACGAATCCATCGCTGCAAATTTCGGCTCCGGGAAAGTTCGGTGGAACGCTTGCGAGGGGGCCGAGGGGCTTCCATCATACCGCCGTTCCGGTCAGCGTCGGGTTGCTTGTCCCTTGCCGTTGGTCCGCTTGAAACAGCCCTGTCACACACTCCTGCCAGAAGAAAAAGGAACGTAACAATGAAACGAGTCGTTTGGTGTCTGATTGCCGGTGCGAGCATGTTGTTGCCGACGGTCGCGAGCGCGCGAGACTGCTGCAAACCAGTCAAATGCAAGAAAGTCCGAGTCAAATGCTGCCAGCCAGCTCCCGTGCAGACCTGCTGCCAACCGGCGGCGACCTGCTGCAACGGAATCGCTGCCTCCGCCCAATCAGCCGCGGGATTGACCCCATCGGCGGCTGACGTGAAGAAGCCTTACGAAGAAACGGCCGCTCCGCCGCCGCCCGCCGAAGACGGAGCCAAGAAGGCTGCTGAAGCCAAGGCTGCCGCAGAGAAGAAAGCTGCCGATGACGTTGCAGCCAAGAAAGCCGCCGATGAGAAAGCGGCTGCCGCCAAAAAGGCCGCTGGCGATAAGGCTGCCGCCGACAAGAAGGCTGCGGACGAAGCCGCTGCGAAGAAGGCTGCTGACGAGAAGGCCGCTGCTGACAAGAAAGCGGCTGACGATGCCGCCGCCAAGAAAGCGGACGAAGTGAAGGCAGCCGCCGAAAAGAAGGCGGCGGATGACGCTGCTGCCAAGAAAGACGAGAAGCCTGCTGAAGAGAAGAAGGAAGAAAAGAAAGACGAGAAGAAGGAGTAGTTTTGCGACTCCGTTCTTGGCCCAATCTACGATAGACCCGAACCAAACATGGTTCGGGTCTTTTTTGTTGGAGGAGACAGGAATCGGGAGCCGCGGCCGGCCCTCTTCCAAATGATCAATGACCAATAACCAACGATCAATTCCCACTCCCGCCTCCCTGTCTCCTGTCTCCTCACTTCCTACAATCCCGCCCCGGATGACCAACCGAATGCTGCTGTCAAAAAGGTTCTGCCGCCATGAGCGAAATTTCGCGAGCGATTTTGGAGACGTTCGAGAATCCATATCCCGACCGTGACTATGAGATTGAAACAGTTTGCCCAGAGTTCACATCAATGTGTCCCAAGACGGGGCAGCCGGATTTTGGAACGCTAACGATCATCTATGTTCCTGATCGACTCTGCTTTGAATTGAAGTCGCTGAAGTTGTACCTGCAACAGTTCCGCAATCACGGTGCGTTTTATGAACGCGTGACGAACCACATCCTTGATGATTTGGTCGCCGCGATACAGCCGCGCTGGATGACGATCGTCGCCGACTTCACGCCACGTGGAGGAATCCGGACGACGGTGAAATCACGCTTTGAAGCCAAGCGAAGCGTGACCGCGTAATGGCCAGAGCGCGCCGGTGCCTGACCGCCCCAAGCCGTCGGGCGCACGACGCACTTGGCGATTTTTCGGTGTGGCCGGGGATTGTAGGGTGGGACAAGGTCGCTTCGACCGCCGGCCCACCATCAATTGGACGAAAGATGCTTGACGCTTTGCAGGCAGGGACGTGGATCTCCTTGTGAATAAGTTTGGTGGGCCGGCGCCGAAGCGGCTTGTCTCACCCTACCGCGCAGGGTACGTCGTGCGCCCAAGCCGTCAGTCCTCCAGAACCCGTCTTGTCCCGTTTTCGGGGCAGCCGTAGCATCCGCCGCTTTTTTCCAGAGGGGTGGGGCAAGGTATGGCCCGAGGACGAACGTGGCTCATTTTGGTGTTGTTGCTGGCGTTGATCTTGCGGCTGATCGCGGCGTTTGTCGTGCAGCAGCGAGTTGGGGACGGGAAGCTCTGTCTCATCGCTGGCGATGCCGAAGGCTATTGGCAGCTCGCTCAAAACATCGCCACGGGCGACGACTTCTCCTTGTACGAACCGCCTCGGCGCATTCTTCGTATGCCCGGCTTTCCGCTCGTGCTGGCACTGTCGATGACCCTCTTCGGCAAGAGCGCTTTGGCCGCTCGTTGCTTGTTGGCACTCGTCGGCACGGCAGCTTGTGGGGCGGTGTATTTGCTGGGACGGCGGCTGTTCGACGAGAAGATTGGATTGCTGGCCTGCGCGTTCACGGCGATTTCGCCAGTGATGGTGGGATTCAGTGTGTTGTTGCTCAGCGAGACTTTGTTCGCGCTGACTCTGACTTCGAGCGTTTGGTCTGCCGCGAAGTGGTTGGACGAGGCAGAAACAGAAGTGAAATCACGTCCGCTGGGTTGGGCGTTGGTAACGGGATTCAGCATCGCTCTGGCGACGTATGTTCGACCGAGCTGGCTGTTGGCGGGACCGGGACTCGCGGTGTTGGCGGTCTGTCTCGCGAAGGAACGAGTACAACGGTCGCTCGAAGTGGGCGTGATGTTGCTGGCGTTGTTCGGAACATTGCTGCCGTGGGCCGCGCGAAATCATGCGGTCTGCGGGCATTGGGTTTTCACCACGTTGTGGTCGGGGGCGAGCCTTTACGATGGGCTGAGTCCCGCAGCGACCGGCGACAGCGACATGGACTTCTTCGATCGCGACAAGCTGATGGAGTCGCACTCGGAATGGGACGTCGATCAGCACTACAAGCGGGCGGCGTGGCAGTTCGCGAAAGACAATCCCGTTCGCGCGATCGATCTGACGCTGATCAAGTTGTGGCGATACTGGAAGCCGTGGCCGAATGCGGCTCAATTTGGTGGCGTTGGTCCGGCGTTGCTGGTGGCTCTGTTCTTTGTGCCGGTGATGATTTTAGCGGCACAAGGTTGGTGGATCGCTCGGCATCGTCCGTGGGTCTGGTTACTGACCCTGGGGCCGATTCTGTATTTCGCGGCCATTCATTCTCTCTTCGTCGGTTCGCTGCGGTATCGGTTGCCAGCGGAGTATCCGTTATGCGTGCTGGCGGCCGTTGGGTGTTCCAAATTCTTAGCACGTTGGAAATGACACAGACCCCACCGAGGCAAGCTCGGTAGGGCTTCGTCTTCAATCGCGTTGCGTTGGAATGACATGAAGTTTCTCGTCAAAACACTGCTGTGGTTGGTGTTGTTGGTGGCGGTGATTGCCGGCATCGGACGGGAGTACGTGTTGAAATTTTGGGGCGGACGAGACGCTCTCCTGAAGCAAGTCATCGTCAGCAAGCTGCACGACGTCTTACCCGACGCGACGATTGAATTCGATGAACCGCATTATGACTTCGGCCACGAAATTTCGATCACGGGTTTCTCACTCCGGCCAGCGGGTCAGGAGATCCCAATTGTCAAACTGCCCGAATCAATCGTGCATCTCGACCGCGATGCGCTGATTGACCGACATCAAGTTGAGATTCTGAAGGTCACGTTGCGAAGTCCGAAGCTCGAGGTCGTGCGCGACCGCAACGGAAAATGGAACTGGCAGTCGCTGTTGCCTCCGCCAAAGATGGGGAAAGGCGCACTCCCTGAGATTGCGATCGAAGACGGGACGATCACCGTCCGCGTCGAGCAAGCTCTGGGGATTCCCGCAGGGGTGCTGGTGCTGGAACACGTCGATGTCAGCTTGGTTCCGTCGGGCCATCGACAGTACTTGATCACTGCGGAATCGAAGTGTGAGCAGACCGGCGGCATCAAAATCGCAGGGCGTTGGCACATCGATCAGCAGACCGGCCAGCTCGATGGTGAATTCACCGAGATTCATGCGGGCCAAGAATTAGTCGGCGTGGCGGCGAGTTTCGCTCCGGAAGTCCGATCCAAGTTTGAAGAGTGGGAAGCCAAGTTGTGGGAGGTGCTCTCGCAACCGCCCGATCCGAAAAACGCTTCGCCGTTTTCGTTGTCACTCCCCGCGAATAATAACATCAGCCCAGCCGGGCATCAGGTTGCTGGAATTGACCCGCTTCACAACAAAGGCTCGCTCGGTTCGGCGGATTCCGTGTTCGGCTTGAAGGCGACCTGCAATCTACGATTTCGAGTCTTACGACCTGACGCAAACGTGACTCCGGTCTTTCGAGTCTTGCTGCACATTATTGATGGTCAGATCACGAATCCGATTTTGCCGTTTCCCTTAGAGAAGCTCGGCGGCGAGTTGTACGCGGACAACGACAACTTTGAAGTTCGCAAGTTGTCGGCAGAGAACGGTGTGACGAAGGTCTCGGTCGATGGCAAGTTGACTGGCCGCGAAGCGGGGTATCCCGGCAAGTTTGAAATCGGGCTGTCCAACCTTGTTTGTGACACTCGCATACGCAGCCGCCTATCGGTCGGCTTTGGGCGTTTGTACGACGACCATCACCCCATCGGAGATGTCGATCTGCACTGCTTCGTGGTGCATGACACCGATGGCAAGTGGCGGCCCGAAGAATTTCTGGCGACGGCGAAAGATTGCTCGATCTATCACGAGGCGTTCCCATATCTCGTCGAACACGCGAATGGGACCATTCGGCAAGACGGTCGGAACTTGATCATTGAGGCGACTGGCCTCGCAAGCGGCCGGCCGATCACGCTGAGTGGTATCGTCGAGCAGCCGGGACCAAACGCAAATGTGACGCTCGACATCAACGTCAAAGATCTCCCTTTTGACGAAACATTTCTGCGAGCATTGAAGCCGGACCTGCAAGCCACGTTTCGCCGCATGCAATTGACCGGCCAGATGGGCGGGATCGTCCATCTGACAAAAGCTCCCAAGCAACCGCTCGTGCCGACGATTGAGGCCACACTCCGCAACGGTTCGCTGACGTGGGATGCGTTTCCTTATCGCGTCGAAGGGCTCAGTGGCCGACTGTCAGCCATTGGAATCGCTCAGTGGAAATTCACCGAATTGAAAGGGACACACGGCACAGCGCATATCTCCGCCGAGGGTTCCTTCACCAAAGGCCAAGGCCCCGGCCAATTGAAGCTGCAAATCAACACCGAGCGGGCTCCGTTAGACGAATCGCTATTCCGAGCACTCCCCGCGCGGCTGAAACAAATCTGGCGCGAGTTTGTTCCCACCGGCACAGTCGATGTCACCACCGATATTTCGTTGGTCACGGGACAGCCCGTCGATATTCGCCTGCCACGTCTCGAACTGTCGAATGGCTCGTTCATGTTGCGGTCGCTGCCGTATCGCCTCGATGAAGTCAAAGGGAGTTTCACGTTCGGCCCGGACGAGGAGGGTCTGCCCATGCTTAACATCGCGTCCTTTTCCGGACGGCACGGCGAGTTCGCCACGACCGTGAAAGGCTATCAGCGGACGGAGGCGAACGGTAACTGGCGCGCTCACTTCGATGAGTTCACGATCGACAACCTCATGCCGAACGTCGAGTTCCTCAAGTCGTTGGCCGGGATGCCGGGACTGCAACAGTTCTTCGCCAATCTTGATCCCTTTCAGTCGCTGCGATTGGAAGGTGTCATGGAGCTGAGAGGAACACCGGATCCCGATGACCCCATCACCGCCGCCTGGGACATCGACACGCACTTCCACAACGGCACGCTCCGCACGGGCCTCGACTTCAAAGATCTCAACGGCGTGGTTCGATCGAGCGGCAGTTGGGACGGCAAAAATGCCGAAATCGCTGGCATGGTGAATTTGAGTTCGGCACGCATCCTGGACTACGTCCTGAGCGATATCCGTGGCCCATTTCGCGTGAAGCAGGGGACGCTGATGTTCGGAGCGGCTGACACCGAACGAGTGCGGCCACCCAATGCTCTTGCCCCCAACGAAAAGCTCGTCGCGAAACTCTTCGGCGGCACCATCTCACTCGATGGGATGGCAACGCTCACTGCGGAGCCCAAGTATCAAGTGCAGATGAATTTCAAAGACATGTACTTGCAGAAGTTTGCCGCGTTACATGCACCGAAACAACGCGACCTCAAAGGACTCATCAACGGCCGGATCAATCTCAATGGCCGAGGCTCGTCCACCAAAAACGTGAAAGGTGACGGAGTCATTCAGATCAACCCCGCCGAGTTGCTCAACGTCCCCGTGGTCTTGGAAATGTACAACAACCTCAATCTGGCGCAGAACAACAGCACCTTTGATTTTGCCTTGTTCAACTTCACGATCCATGATGCGTTGTTCGATTTCAAGCAGATCATTCTCGACAGCGAAACCATCAAATTTCGGGGCTCCGGTGCGGTGACCTTCAACAACGAGGTGAATTTGCAATTCGTCTCGGAACTGGGACGTAATCAAGTTCCGATCCCGCTGCTCCGCGAACTGCTCGGCGAGGCTTCGCGCGGTTGGGTTGGCATTGAAGTGACCGGCAAGCTCGACCGTCCCCGCACGAAAACAGTTGCCGCACCGTTGTTTAATGACGTCTTCAAAGCCCTGATGGGTGGCTCACTGCCGCAGCCGGCATTCCCCATCAGACAAAGTATCAAACCACGCGGTGCTGTTCGCCAATAACGGGCGTACGACATACTTTGCGCGCAAGCTGGGGTCAGGCACCTGACCGTTCGCCTCACGTTGCGTTCGCAGTCAGCCAATATCGTCTTTCGCTCCGAGGCTGTGATGAAATGACGTGGGGCACGTTTCCAACGTGCTCATCCCGCTGATTTGAAGCACGTTGAAAACGTGCTCCACGAAAGAACGCCCTTTCGCAGAGCGAAAGGCGACATTGTGAGTGCCATTGGGCCTCAAGCCCCGGTGCATTCGTGGCAATACCAGGGGACTGACGCCGCTCCGCTCATCTCTCTCATTCTTGCACTTCCCAGCGGTGACATGAAAACGCAAACGCCCCGTGGTTCTCAGGAAACCACGGGGCGTTTGAGGTTTTGATTCCGATCTTCAACAGTCACCGACTATTGGAAGTTATCGGAAGCCTGCTGGCCGTTGCGCTGGCCGTTCGGTGTCATCTGGCTGGCATAGACCGTTGAGTCAATACTCACGTTGATGCTGTCAACTCGACCGTCACAGAAGGCGATGTTTGTGACACCCGTGTGGAAAGAACTGGGGCGCGGAATCGTGCCAATCGTGTTGGACATATTGAGCGTGTTCGTCGGGCGACCGTTCGGTGGGGTCGTAAATGCGGTGGGCAACCGCAGGTTGAGGTAGTTCGGCGTTTGCGGTGCAGGAGCAGGACCTACGACTGGCGAACCAAACGATGCTGTAGTTCCGCCTGTGGCCGTCACAGAAATTCCGAAGGCCATATCCCCCGTGAAAACTTGAGGTCCGTAATTGAGCCCCGCAGCCGCAGCGTACGGCGGAGTCAGAGAAATAAACCAATTACTGGCCTGTGTGTTTTCTGCGAACATGTAGGTCTGAGTTTGTCCATCACCTTCGGAAATGAATTCCAGGGTGAGAGTCGGCCCGCCATCCTGGCGCCAGAAGACACCGGTGGAGTGTGCTATCGCGCGATCTACGCCAATCGTATTCCATGAGACACGGCTCCCATCATGAAGCGTCGTGGTCGCGACGGTGAAATCGGCATCGCGCATATAGCCCGTATTGGCTACGTAAGACAGGCCGCCGGGCAGGCCTGCATGGTTGATGTCAACTGGGCACGCCAAAACTCTGAACACGGGAACGGGAACCCCATTCGCAACCGCCTGAAAAAAAGGACGATTAGTGGAACTTGCGTCGGTGTAGTTGTCAATTGTTCTGTAGAGAGCGGCGTTGTCCAAAAACGGGAGCAAATCGACCACCCAACTGTAGGAGATGGGCACACCACCGGCTGTACCGTGATTACTCACCAGCGACGGCACTTGACCATTACGAGTGTTAGCAAATTGCATGGTGGCCAACGCAACCTGCTTCATGTTGCTCGTGCATTCCATGCGGCGAGCGGCGTTGCGAGCGCTCTGCACGGCGGGAGCGACGAGGGCGATCAGCGTGGCGATGATCGAAATCACCACCAACAACTCGATCAGCGTAAACCCCTTGCGGCGGGGCGAACTCAATGACGGTCGGACGATTTTCATGACAAACTCCTGAGTACGAATGTGGCCAAAAGGCTCTTGCGGGCGGATGCTACGGAATGCGGAAATGGCAAACAACCGAGAAACACGGGCCAGCCAACCTCTTGCCTGAAAACCAGCCGAGGTCGTCATTCGGGGTTTCCGAGCCAGCCCAATCAAACCGATGCCAACTTGCCCCCACTGAGCTTGCCTCAGTGGAGCCGGGCTTTTGCACTACGAATCTTCATCACTCAAAGCTAGTGCAGAAGCCCGAAAACCACCGAGACAAGCTCGATGGGGTCGCTTGGATCAGAACTACCACCGACCACCGCCGCAATTCTGTCATGCACTTCAGCGGCGATTTCAATCCAACTAGCCCAACCTCGAAAAGTTGTGACCACAATCCCTCCAGTTTTGGTCTCGACCGGTTGTAGCGATTTCGACACGTGATTGAAGACGATTAACACCTTCGCTACTTCCGTGGAATGGTGACATTGAAACTCATCGAGTCCTAATGACTCGAAATTTGCTGACACTCACGGATTCAAAGTATGACTGACTCGCCACAGTTCGCGGCGGTCGAGTTGAATTCGATAGTGGGGTTGATTGGCCAGAGGGAACTCGTGTGGAAGTCCTCCCAATCCAAGACAAGTTCGGCATGAACGAATCCGAGTGGCCGACATCACCGGCCGGGATAGCCGAATTGCTGAAACGGATGAACGACCGCGAACCGATCGAAATGACCGATGCGGAATTCACAGCTTGGGAAACTGCACGCGAATCTGAAAAGGAGCGACAAAAAGAGTTCACCCGCCAATCGTGGACTCAGGCGGTCGTCACCAAGGAGAGCGACTTCGCGGCGATTCGGGGACTGGATCATGAAGATTAACGGTCAGGGGTCAGGCACCGGCTTGCGCTCAAACGTGTATCGCGCGCTCAATCCCTGGCAGTGAATCTCCTATATTCGCCCTTCTCGAAATGAGTTACAGGGCTCATTGAATGACCGCCAAGATGGTGGTTGTCTGCGGTCTGTGTCAGATTCTGACCAACAAGGATGTTTGTCGAATGTCGATATCAATCATTTCTGGTGGAGTGGTGCCTGAGCTGCCCCTCGCGGTTTCGACACCAAAATTGGCGAGCGGTCTGTCACTCGGATTCCTCAAGCGTTATGGAATTTTGGCGGAGATCGCCGCTCTTTTGGTTGTGAGTTTTACGTTGTCACGGCTCGGCTTCTTTCTCTGGTTTGCTGACTGGAGACAACTGACGCTGACTGAGACGCTGAAAGTTTTCACAACAGGTCTGCGGTTTGATTTGCTCGCCGCATTGCTGGGCGTGCAGATTCAACTGTGGCATTTCACGTTTGGCCGAAATCATCGACTGCTGACTCATACGAGTCGCTGGGTCATGGAAGGCTGCTGGATCAGCGTGTTTCTGTTTGTGCCGTTGTTCGTGATCATTGAGGCGCTGTTCTTCAGCGAGTTCGATGGGCGATTGAACTACGTCGCGTTCGAGTACCTCGTCTATCCGACCGAAGTCTGCTGCAACATCTGGCAGTCGTTTCCAGTGGTCGAGCTGCTGCTGGTTGTTGCGGCATTTGGTTTAGGCCCGTACTTCTTTTTTCGACGAAGATTTGTGCCGAGATTGGAAGATCAAATGCCGTTGCGCAATCGGCTGGCGGTCTTCTGTGGCACGTGGGCGATCATTGCCGGGCTGTGGTTGACGAGCGGTATGGCCAGCATGAATGTGACTCGCGATCGCACGTCCAATGAATGCGCAGGCAACGGGCTTTACACGTTTTTGTACCACGCTTGGACGTGCCACTTCGATTACGAGCAGTACTACTTGACGCTCAATAGCTCCGAAGCGGCCCAGGAAGTCCAGCGGCATCTTGTCCGCTCGGGAGATGAAGTGCATGAAGGTTCGGCGAATCCACTCGATCGCACCGTGCATGGAACCTCGCTGCGCAAAGACTGGAACGTCGTCATCATCTTGGAGGAGAGTTTCGGTTCGGACTTTGTCGGTGTCCTCGGCGATGGTCGCGGACTGACTCCTTGTTTTGACAAGCTGTCTCGCGAAGGAACACTCTTCGACAATTTCTATGCGACCGGCAATCGGACAGCTCGCGCTCTCGAAGCGGTCACCACGTCGTTGCCGCCGATTCCGACCGAATCCATTTTGAAACGTGATCATTCGCAGCATGTCTTCACGCTGGCTCATGCGTTGCAGGAACGCGACTACAACCGCACCTTTCTGTATGCCGGACGCGGCGTGTTTGACGGCGTCCGCTCGTTCATGACAACCAACGGATTCAACCGCTTCATTGAACAGAAAGATTTCGTCAATCCAGCATTCGTCAACGCCTGGGGTGTTTCCGACGAAGACCTCTTCAATCGCGCATTGACCGAATTTGACGGCCTTCATGCTGATGGAAAGCCGTTCTTCGCCATGCTGCTGACAGTCTCAAATCACCGACCCTTCACGTACCCCGATGGCCGTATTGATCGTCCGTCATCCGACCTCAGCCGTGAGAACGCGGTCAAATATGCCGACTGGTCGATCGGCATGTTCTTTGACAAAGCCAAACAACATGCGTGGAAGAAGAACACGATCTTCGTTGTCATGGGAGATCACGGAGCGCGGGTTTATGGCAGCCAGCACTTCCCGATGAAGTCCTATCGCGTGCCGGTGTTGTTGCTGCGACCGGATGAGGCTGGCACGGAAACTCATTGCCACACGTTGGCCTCATCGCTCGATATCGCACCGACGATCATGGGGCTCCTCGGCGGAGATTATCGCTCAGTCTTCTTCGGCCGCGACGCACTCAATCTGCCGCCCGAACAAGGTTATGCCTTGATGCAACACAACCACGACGTCGCGCTGCTGACCGCGGATAACAAACTCGTGGTGCTCGATGCGCGTCGGCAAGCCTGGGTCTACGATTTTGATCAGAGCAACTTCACGCTCAAAGCCGAGAAGCTCCCCACCAAAGAACGGCTCCGCTCAGCGATCTCGTTCTTTCAAACGGCGAACCGAATGTACTACGACGAGCGGCAATTCCCTGGACTCTCCAATTCGACCACACCCCATCACAGTGCGCCGAGGCTTGCGGCGGCTGTTGGGAATTAGGCACAGTACGAGTGAGGTGATCGCTTCAACGCGTACCGAACACTCAGTCGTTGAGAGCCTCCACCCTCGCTTACGCTGCGAGCTATTTATTGCTTTGACTCCGTTCACACTTGCTCGAAAGCCGCCTCATGCTGCGCTCACGCCGACGCCCACAGACTCAGATCCCACGACACCGTCTATAGCCCACTCGCACCTTTATTACCGCGATCAAAGGAGGGCTGCGTTGAGCCGCCGCACTCCAGGTTGAAGTTCCCCTCGC
>JANNDA010000360.1:0-2025 GCA_031387195.1 Planctomyces sp.
CGGGCCGCCGACACGAGCTTAAGCTGCGCTTCGGACAGTTCCATCGTCACCAGAGATTGCTGCATCAGGATGTCGTTGTCTTCCTTGGCCTGAACAAGTTGCGACACTTCCTGCGGCGAAAGAAACACGTTGAGCTGCCCGAGGGCAGCACCGGACGAAACCTCTTGTCCTAGTATGGGCCACTTCTGATCCGATTGGACCACGGCGAATCCTGCGACCGGAGCGCGAATGATCGTTTCAGCAGCGGGCGGAACTTCCAGCCAGCCAACCGCCGGGATGGTTGTACGGACAGTCTCGCTACGAACCGCTGCCAGGACGATGCCGAGCCGCTGCTGAGCGTCCGCATCCAGTTGCAGGATTCCCGGAGTCGCCGTTTCCACCTGGCTCAATGAATCCGTGGGCTCTTCGCCCCGGTGACAACCAATGGAGATAATCAAAGGTGAGAGCAAACAAATGAACGGAATTGTACGCAACGTCATGGGAGTCTGGCCAAACTGGACGATGAGGTGGAACGCCGCGGTGCAGTTGTTCGTAAGAGCGGAACAGCAGCCAGCGTTCTCAAAGGAACGGCAAAATGGCGGCAGAGACGCGGTTGCTCTATATCAACCAGACGCTATATCGCGCGCAGAAAGTCTGCGCATACAATGACCGCTCAGAGTTTCTGTTCGACTCAACGTCGCGAAGCACGCAAACGGTGTCGATGAGCGGAAGCAATGTGTGGCTGAAGAATTCAGGCTCACTCAACTCAAACACGACCAGGGTTAACGAGGAGCCTGATCCAGAACTGATGACGGGATCACCGAACGGTGATCCCGTCGGAGTTGAGTCATTGTTCTGGTTGTTAGTTCGAAACGGCCCTCGATCAATGTCATCGTTCGGGCGAACCCCCAGAATTAAGACATGCCAAGCGTGGGACTGGGTGAGGTTGGAAATCAGCGTACCGCGACACTCACCATCCAGATCCGGACACGGAAGTGGCAGATGGAGCGTATGAAAAACGACGATCCATAACATCACGGCACGCACAATTGATCTCCTGGCGGAATGAATTGTAACGGCACTTATCGAGCAGCAGCAAGATGATACCGACGGAATAAGTATAAATCTGCCGCACGGTCGTGATCAAATCCGATTGAATTGTTTCGCATCGCCGCAAAAGTCACGAGAAGGAATCATCAACTGGGAAATCGGTCTTGTGCTGGGTGTCGCGTCGTTTTTTGGCGGTGTCGTCGGTGCGGTCTTAGCCCGACGGATGAGCAACCTCTGGCTGCGACGAATTTTTTCACTGTGGTCTTCGCCCTCGCCATCAAGACTTTTGTTTTTGACGTGGCGTGGGCAACTCATTGATCAATCAACAAACACCGAATTCCGCATTGCACCTCATTTTGGTGCCGGAAAGTCAACCGTAATCAGAGGTCTGACGATGCCATCCTCAGTTTTGTCACTGGGCCAACTCTCGTCAGAAATGCAGCCGCGATGATGGCAGCGAATGCGCCCCAGCCGAACGCCACCATCGGTCCGAATGACTGGTAGAGCCAGCCAAACAGCAAGCTCGAAGGCAGGTTTGCGATGCCGAGCACTGTGTGAAACCAGCCGAACGCGGCACCCACTTCACCCTCAGCGGCAAACCTCGCCACGAGTTTCTTTTCGGCCGGTTCGGTAAGGGCGTAGAACACCGCGTATGCAAGGAACAAGGCCCAGACATGCCAGACTTGTGTCGCAATTCCAAAGCCTAAATAAACGGCGGCATACAAACCCCAGCCCAACAGTATCAACATTCGGGGTGACCGACGATCCGCAAGTCGGCCAGCAATTCGGTTGCCGAGGCTCTTCGCTATGTGCAGGACTGACCAGAGAATTGGAAGCCACACGGTTGTGACGCCGAGTTCTCCCGCGCGAACGAGTAGAAACGCATCGCTGGAATTGGCAAACGTGAACACCAGCAATGAAATCAAATAGAGACGCCGATCAGGAACGACTACAATCGAGAGCTGGTTGATGAGATGAATTTGGTTTGTCTTTGCG
>JANNDA010000389.1:0-3617 GCA_031387195.1 Planctomyces sp.
GAAAAGCGGCGGACGCGTAAGCCCGGAACCGATCGCCAGCAGCGCCAACGACGCCAGCAAACCGAGCCAGGGGAGCCCTTCCGGTTTCACCAGGACGGCCCAACTCAAACCGCCGTTGCCGTGGATGAACGGAATCGGCGCGAGGCTCAGGCCGACAAAGATTAGGCTGATGACAATCAGCTTGGGCTCGCCCATCTTCTTGACGAGTTTCCCGACCGGCCCGCCTTGCACGAACGCTCCGACGATGCCGCAGAAGGCGAAGAGCGCAGTGACGGTCCCGGCGTCTTTGCCTGATTTGAGATCAAGACCGAAGTTCGCGCCCACCATCAAACCCAACGTGGTTTCAAAGCAGGTGAAGCAGAACGTGGCCAGGAAGAAGATAACAACGAGCGATCCGACCGTCGGTTGTTGCAGCACGTGTGTCCACTGTGCGAAACGCGGGCGCGGGCTGACCGGTGCGGAACCAGGCTGGCGACTCTCCGGCAATCGCGCGAAGGCGAGAAGGAAGTTCGCCGCGCACAAGGACGCCGCCACGTAGCCAGGGCCGGAAATACCGAGATGCTTCGCTGCCAGGCCACCGATGATCGGCCCGAAGATAAAGCCCAAGCCAAATGCCATGCCGATCAGTCCCATCCGCTTGGAGCGATGCTCCGGCGGCGTGATATCCGCGATGTAAGCCTGCGCGACGGTGATGTTCGCGCCGCAAATGCCGGCAACCATGCGCGAGACGAGCAGAACGGCCAGCGCGGTCGAACCTGAGAGCGTGGAGCCGTAGCCAAAGACCAGGTAACTGACCGCCGCGCCCGCCGTGCTGACCAGCAGAACAGGTCTACGTCCAATGCGATCCGAGAGCCGTCCCCAGATCGGCGCGAAGAGGAACTGCATGGCCGAGAAACTCGCCATGATGACCCCGACCATCAAGCCGCTGGCACCGAATGTATCGCTGTAGATCGGGAGCAGCGGCAGGACGATGCCGAACCCGACGAGGTCGATGAAGACCGTCAGGAAGATGACGAGCAGCGAGGGCTTTCTCATCGCGGATGGCGGATGGAGGAATGCGGAATCGCCGCGAGAACGGGGTGACGAATCATATTTGGAAAACCGACGATATCATTGCAGGGGCTGCGACGAAGCAGCGCTAATCCTTCTCCACGCCGTTGTTCCAGACCTTGAGCAGTTCGGCGGGCGGCGGAACTTCCAGCGGCTGCACCACGCGGAAGCCGAGAAACATCGCGTCGGTGTGATACCAGATGCTCTTCGGGAGCTGCGGGTCCTGCTGCTTCCAAGAACGATCGGAGGCACGACGCGCCGCGCTGCGGAGCATTGACATGTCATCGTCATCCCAACGGCCGCCGCGGGCGACGTGCGGATAGGGCTTGGTGGATTTCACGAACCCCTCCTTCGTCGGGGCCGACGCGAACTTCTCATAGCCGGCGGGATCGTATTGATCGAGGCACCATTCAAGGACGTTGCCGTAGATGTCGTACAATCCCCAGGGGTTGGGCTTCTTGCGCCCGACCTTCTGGTATTTGGAATCGCTGTTCTTGTCGATCCACGCGTAGGCCGTCATCTGCGACGGGTCATCGCCGAAGAAGTAGGCGGTCGTGGTGCCGGCGCGGGCGGCGTATTCCCATTCGGCTTCGGTCGGCAGGCGATAGTAACGGCCGGTCTTCGCGCTCAGCCACTGGCAGTATTTGTTCGCCGCGTGCTGCGTCATGCTGATGGCCGGATAAATGCCCTTGCCCATGCCGAAGCTCATTTCAACGTAAGGCTTGGTCGGACGGCTCACGGCGTCGGAGGCCTTGTCGAGATAGGGATTGTTGGTGTCGAGCGTGAGTGCCCGTTCCTGGTCGGGATACATGAAGAGTTCGTACTCGTCCCAGGTGACCTCGGTGCGGCCCATCCAGAACGCGGCGATCTGGCGCTTGTGCTGCGGGCCTTCGTCGGGCTTGCGGCCCTTCTCGGTGGCAGGACTGCCCATGAGGAACTCGCCCGCCGGGATCGGCACCATCGAATACGTGACGGTCGTGCCGGGAATGCTGTTCGTGTAAGCCTGCATGTCGGCCTGCGTCCTGACCTTCAGGTTCGCCATGATCTTGTTGTAGATGCCGGTGACGGTCGCGAGTTCATCGCCACCCGCCACTTCGTCCGCTTTCTTGGGCGTGAGCTTCAAGCCTTCGGGCCAAGACGCGCCCTGCTCGATCCATTTGGCGAGCAGTTCGATGTTTTCCTTCGACATCGGGCCGCCCTTCTTGGCCGGCGGCATCAACGCTTCATCATCAGGTCCCAGCGTGGTCGAGGTATGAATGCGGCTGTCCTTCGGACGGAAGGCCACGATGCCCGCGCCGTTGTCCCCGCCCTTGAAGGCCGGTTCGCGTTCATCCATCCGCAGGCCGCCCTTGCTGTGACCATCGCGATGGCAGGCCACGCAGTTCAGTTCGAGGACGGGCTGGATGTCCTTCACGAAATCAATGCGCCGCGTCTTCTGGAGCTTGATGCTCTCGGGCCACTCGGCTCCCTGCTCGATCCAGCTCCGCAACACCCCGGCTTGCGTCTTCGTCAACGGGGCACCCTTGGGCGGCATGATGTCATCGTGACCGGCTGGAAGAGTGGTGCTGGTGTAAAGCCGGCTCTTGGCGGGATCGCCGGGCGTGATTGCAGCCCCGTGTTCGCCGCCCTTGATCGCCAGCGCGCGGGTGGTCAGTTCGAGGTCGCCCTTCGGCTTTTCGGAACCGTGGCAGCTCAGGCAGGTGGATTCGAGGAGCGGTTTCACGTCGAGCGCGAAATCGATCTTCTCGGCGGCACGGGCGGTGGGTGAAAGGACGAGCGCCGCGAGGCCGGCGGTGAGTGCGAGTGTCGAAAATGGTCTCATACAAAAATTGGGCGCTACTGTTGACGTTGGCTAAAATGTTGTCAACCAGTTGGACGAATGCCAATGGGATTATTCATCCGTTCATCCGGCCGATGCGGAGTGTGGATGGCCGTGAAGAGCCGATGGGTGCTGCAGATCCCATCGCCCGCAGTGGACTGCCCATCAAAATGCCAAACCAAGGCTGCGTCGCATCCGAAGCGCACGGCCCCGTGTCGACTACCTCAAGTGCAGGTAAACACGGCTGCCCTTGGTGGTCTGCTCAGGATGAGAGTTTTCTGCGAGGAACAATCGTTCAGCTTCCACTTTCCCGGTTTGAAGGATGTATTGCTGCACCTGTTGCGCGCGTTGCTGCCCCAGCAAGGCCAGGTCGCCTGCGGTCACTTCGATCAGGGACATCAACTGGCTTTCCATGTCCTGGGCCGGGATGATCGGGGCGGACTTCCTCGAATCCTTGAGCAATGCCGCCGCACCCTTCTGGGTGTTGTCGGTTGTCATCGGAATTTGTCCGCGGATCGGGACTGCATTGCCGGGCGCAGGAGGGGCATTCGTGCCCGCCGTGATTCCGCGTGCCGCGACGGCTGCGGGCGAAAAAGCGGCGGCGTGAGATTCCTTGATGTAGCCGGCGTAATCTTCCTCGGAAAATTCAATCTGCTCCGGCGTCAGACGCGAACGCTCGGACTTCCGCAGCGACAGCCATTTCTTCATGCGCCATTCCTGACGGAGTTTGGACTGGCGCAGGGCGGCG
>JANNDA010000411.1:0-3937 GCA_031387195.1 Planctomyces sp.
GTTATCCTGCCTGCCGTCTGCGGGACATTCGCCGAAGGCCGAGAATCACAGATGTCAATGAGAGGATGGCGAGCCTTGGAATGGCTGGCCTACGATTGTCGGACTACTCGTCCGCAGGATTCACCATTTCGTAGAAGCGGACTACCCTCTCGCCGCAGAGAGTTTGTTCGAGAATCAAGCTGACAGCGAAAAGGGTTTCCGGCATGAAGATCACACACGTTGAAGTCATTCCGCTCACCGGAGGCACCGTCGATGGTGGCTGGCCTCAAGGACATGAGCCGCAAGAGAACTTGCACACGCTGGTCGAAGTGCAAACCGATGAGGGCTGGTCGGGCTGGGGGAGTTGTTTTACGTCGGGCAAGTTGGTCGCGGGAGCGGTCGAGTTGCTCTGGCCGTTGCTGAAAGAGGAGTCGGCGGTTGAGCCCGAACGAGTCAGCGAGAAGCTGCGGCAGGCGAGCTTCTGGCAGGGGCGCGGCGGGTCGGTCGAGCACGCAATTAGCGGGATCGACATTGCGTTGTGGGATCTCTTCGGCAAGGTTTGCGGCCAGCCGGTCTCGCGGTTGCTCGGCGGGAATTATCGGCAGCGGATTAAGCCGTACGGTTCGATCCTGTTTGATGAGCCGGATGCGTTACGGGAGAGGTTGGAAGCGACGGTGGCTCGCGGATTCAAGGCGATCAAGATGGGCTGGCGACCGTTCGGGCGGCGCGATCGCAGGTTCGATGAGTTGCTGATCGGCACGGCTCGCGAAACGGTGGGTGCGGGCATTGAGTTGATGGTGGACGCTGGAGGCAGCGAGCAGTTTTGGCCACACGGAGTGAATTGGGCTCGCGAGACGGCGCACATGCTGGCGGACTACGGCATCGTGTGGTTTGAGGAAGCTCTGCCGCCGGATGACATCGAAGGCTACATCGAGCTCACTCGCGTTTCGCCGGTCCCAATTGCGACCGGCGAAGTGCTGACTCGGCGGCAGTCATTCCGGCCGTGGCTCGAACGGCGAGCGGTGGACATCATCCAGCCGGACAGTACGAAGAACGGCGGGCTGAGCGAATCACGGCGTATCGCCTGGATGGCTTATGACCACAACATCCAGATGGTTTCTCACGGTTGGAACACGGTCATCGGCCTGGCCGCCGACCTGCAACTCGCAGCTGCGATGCCGATCGCGCGGTACGTTGAATATCTCACCCCGTGCGCGTATATCGAAGACCTCACCGTCGAGCCGTTTCGAGTGGATTCGGAAGGCTTTCTGGAAATCCCGACCACGCCCGGTTTGGGATTCGAGATTGATCGCGAGAAGCTGAAGAACAAGTACGACGCCCGGCGGTAATGACGAAGTTCCAAATCTCAAATCTCAAATCTCAAATCTCAAATTCCTTGGACATTGAGATTTGGACCTTGGAGCTTTCCGAGACAATGCACATCCAACGTGGCTTTGAAATTCCGGAACATTTCTGCGGCGGTTGGGTGACCATCGGCAATTTTGACGGTGTCCATCGCGGTCATCAGTCGATGTTGGCGACGCTCGTCGCGCGCGCTCATGAGGCCCGCACGCACGCGGTGGTCCTGACGTTCGATCCGCATCCCATCACGCTGCTGCGACCGAATCAAACGCCCCCCGCGTTGAGCCTGCTGGACCACAAGTTGGAGCTCTTTGCGCAGCATGGCATCGATACCGTGATCGTCTATCCGACCGATCAAGCGCTGCTCAAACTGACTCCGGAGGAGTTCTTTCGTGACATCGTGCTGGGGCAACTGAGCGCTGTCGGTTTGGTGGAAGGTCCGAACTTCTTTTTCGGAAGAGGCCGAGCCGGCAACGTGGAGACGATGCGGTCGCTGTGTGATGTGGCGGGACTCACGTTCGAGGTTGTTCCGGCGTTGATCGTGCGCGACCGGATGGTGTCATCCAGCGAGGTTCGCGCGTTGATTGCTTCGGGACAGATGGCGGAAGCGGTGGAAATGCTCGGACATCCCTATCGAATTCGCGGCGTGGTCGGCACCGGTGCGGCTCGCGGTCGGACGATCGGATTCCCGACGGCAAATCTGGAGGCGATCACGACATTGCTGCCGCCCGACGGCGTTTATGCGGGGCGATGTCGCATCGCTGACGAGACTTATTCTGCCGCGATCAATCTCGGCCCGAACCCGACGTTTGGCGAGTCGGCTCGAAAATTTGAAGCACACCTGCTGAACTTCAACGGCGACCTTTATGGGCGAACGCTCGACGTTGATCTGGTTGCGCGGGTTCGGGACACCGCGCGGTTTGAATCGAGTGAGGCATTAACGCAACAGCTCAAAGCAGACCTCGTCAGCGTGCGTGCACTGTCAGACTAATTGAGCGGCGATGCCGATCCCCGTTCTGCAACCTCGGTCAATCGCTTGATGAGGATCGTGGCGTATGACCCGCGAGGGAGATCGAACGACAGCGTCAGCTTGTGGCGGTCGGCGTACATCTCATCGTGGTCGGTTTGATGCTGCATGTCCGCAGGGATGTAAATCGCCGCTCGCTGGCCTTTGGAGAAGAAACTGTCGCGCGGATATTTGACGCGCATCTCGCGCGGTAGCAGACCGAATTCGGCGAGCACTCGGTGCAGGCGGTCGTAGAGCGGCCCGGATTCGAGCTTGAGGCGACCGGATGGGAGCGGCAGATCGAGGTCCGTCAATTCGCGGCGTTGTGATTCATCAAGCGCCAGATAGAACGGCGCGGGACGCTCGCCGAACGAGACCTCGAAGAGCTGCTCCGGGCGACAAATATCTTGCAGTGACTCCGCCAGCAGCCGATTCCAAACGGCGCTTTGAAACGCTGACAGCCACATGCCACGCAGGTCGATGCGCATCAATGCCAAGGCACGGCGAAATTCGGTCGGATGATCGCACAGGTACGTCACGATGCTTCGTCGGCTGCACTTCGGCAAGGCCGCCTTGAGCCCGATCCAATCGCCCCACTGTTCGCGGATCAAATGCTTTTCGCGACGGTCGTCGGGGCGATCATGCTCATTCGCTTCGGCCAGCGAGAGCCACAACGCACGTTCGTAATCACCTCGGCACCACGGTGCAGCGATGAACTCGCCCGATTCACCCAACGAGCCGAAGCGTTGATCGTCGAAATAGTTTGGTACGCCATCCACCGCGACCTCGTGCAACGTCCGTTCTGCGCGAGCCACTGCCGCTGCCGACATGTCGCGCATCACCAGCGTGAAGCGATTGCCCGCGATGTCTGTCGGCTCGAAGGGACGATCGGTGTTGCCGAGATACTGGAACTCCACATTCGTCTGCGAGAGGTCACGACGCGGGCCGTTCTTGATCGTGACGAACTGCTCGGTCACGGCATGTTTGTCTTTCAGGCCACCATAACTGACCTGCGACCGGGACAGATTCCAGCGATGCAACGCCGCATCAATCGCCTCGGATGTGCCGAGCGTCTTCTTCGTCAGCCGATACAACGCAAACGGTCCTCGGCCATTTGGCCAACGATCGGTCAATTCGACAACTTGGAAGTCTTCTGGCAAACATTTGAGCTTCATCAGGTTTCTCATGAGGTGCGGTCAGGTCGGCTGGGGATTATCTTGCCGCACCCCGCGCGTGTCGAATGACTCGCCCACACCATCGGCGGACTGAGGTGAATTGTTCATTCGGGCTCAGTTTGAGGCCTGTGTTATGTAACCCGAAGCGTCAGCGAGGACGGTCGCTCCGTTAGATCTTGAATTCATAGTTCCGTGAAGCGTTCGCCCTCGCTGACGCTTCGGGTTACTTTCGCAACACACTATGCCGCAGCGCCCCCAATCAAACTCCCCCAAGCCTCAGCCTCAAGTCGGTGAGATCGAACGTGAGTTCGGGGTGCCGATTCCGGGGAAGATCTTGCCTCTGGAGCAGTGGGCAAAGACGGCACTCAAAAAACTTCCGCCGGGACATTGGGACTGGTCCGAGTTGTTTGGCCGG
>JANNDA010000423.1:0-2940 GCA_031387195.1 Planctomyces sp.
CGTTTACCGATGCGGCCGAGTTGCAGCCGGATGATCGACTTCATCACGTCGTCTCCGAGTGGGTAGTACGGCACGATCGTCATACGGCCGAGGAACGCCGGCTTGAAAATTTTCAGCAAGTCAGGCCGGAGTGCCTCTGCCAACGCGGCGGGAGTCGGAGCCGTTTCGGGATCGGCACACAGCTTCATAAACGTGTCGGTGCCGACGTTTGAGGTCAGCAGGATGACGGTGTTTTTGAAGTCCACTTCGCGGCCTTCGGAGTCTTCGAGCGTTCCTTTGTCGAAGACGGAATAGAACAATTCCATCACGTCTTGGTGTGCCTTCTCGATCTCGTCGAGCAGCACCACCGAGTACGGCCGACGGCGCACGGCTTCGGTCAACACGCCACCTTCACCGTAACCGACATAGCCCGGAGGCGAGCCTTTCAAGCCGGAGACGGTGTGCGCTTCTTGGTACTCGGACATGTTGATCGTGACCATGTTTCGCTCGCCGCCGTACAGGATGTCGGCCAAGGTCAGCGAAGTTTCGGTCTTGCCGACACCGCTGGGTCCGACCAGCAAGAACACGCCGACCGGCCGACGCGGATCAACCAAGCCCGCGCGAGCTGTGCGAATCCGTTGAGCAATGGAATCCAGCGCGTTCGATTGGCCGACGATCCGCTCTTCCATGCGCTCTTTCAGCGTGAGCACCGTTTTGATTTCATCGGTCAGCATCTTGCCGACCGGGATGCCGGTCCAAGCCGACACGACTGCGGCAATCGTTTGCCCATCGACGCAAGCCTGCATCAACGGCGATTCGCCTTGTATTTCACGAAGCTCCGCGTTGAGTCGGTCCAGCTCCTGTCGAAGCTGCGCGATCTCCGCTTCGGAGAGAGGCGAGGGAGCGGCCAGTGGAGCAGCGTTCGGTGTTCCGCCTGCTGCGTCTGCCTTCGCGCCAGCGGCCGGCTTCGCAAGAGGCGCGACGGTTGCTTCGAGCTTCGCACGCACCGCGCGAATCTGTTTGACGAACTCGGCTTCTTGTTTCCAGCGAGCCTCCGTCGCAACGAGTTTCGTTTCGGCGACAGCCTGACGCTCTTTCAATTCGCCGAGTTGTTCGCCATGTGCCGCGCCGGCAACAGCCTCGCGTTCCAGAATGTTGATCTGCACCGTGACCGCGTCGATCTCGCGGCGCAGGTCCTCGATCTCTCCCGGCGTCGCACAGTGGCCAATCGCCACTCGAGCACACGCCGTGTCCAGCAGACTGACCGACTTATCGGGCAACTGCCGTCCGGCGATGTAGCGGTTCGACAAGCGGACGGCATCGGTGATCGCCTCGTCTAGCACTCGCAAGTTGTGATGCTTCTCCAGCGTCGCGGCGAATCCGCGCATCATGATCGCCGCCTTCTCTTCATCCGGCTCTTCGACCTTGACGACTTGGAATCGTCGAGCCAGTGCCGCGTCCTTCTCGAAGTATTTTTTGTATTCCGACCACGTCGTCGCGGCGATCGTCCGCAGTTCACCGCGAGCCAGTGCCGGCTTGAGCAAGTTGGCCGCATCGTTCTGTCCCGCCTGCCCGCCCGCGCCGATCATCGTGTGGCATTCGTCGATGAACAGAATGATCGGTTGCGGCGACGCCTTCACCTCGGCGATGACTGCCTTCAACCGATTCTCGAATTCCCCTTTCACGCCCGCTCCGGCTTGCAGCAGTCCCAGGTCGAGCGAACGGAGCGACACGTTTTGCAGCGGCGGTGGGACATCACCGGATGCGATGCGGAGCGCGAAGCCTTCGACGACCGCCGTTTTGCCGACGCCCGCTTCGCCCGTCAGGATCGGGTTGTTCTGCCGACGTCGCGTGAGAATGTCCACGACTTGCCGAATCTCGAAATCGCGGCCGAGCACTGGATCGATTTGATTGGCTCGCGCGCGAGCCGTGAGGTCAATCGTGAACTGATCGAGCGACGGCGTCTTGCCGCCGGGAATCCCACCCGTCCCAACAGGACCGGCCTCACCGCTGCTGGACAATGTAGCCGTCGAGTCTTCGCACGAACCCGTCGAGATATCTCGGAATTCGCGTTTGATCGCCTCGGCACTGATCTTCGCCAACTCCGGAGCGATGTCGCGCACTAGCCGAGCCAAGTCATCTTGGACCAGCAGCGCGACCAGCAAATGTCCCGACCGAATCGCAGGCACGCCGTATTCAATGGAGGCCAAGACCCACGCGTGCTTCACCAAATCGACGATCATCGGTGACAAACTGGGCGGTCGGCTGTTACCTGTTTTCAACCGATCAATTGCCTTGGTCAATTCGCGATTCAGCCGCGACGGATCGATCTCGTAGTGTCGCAGCAGTTTCGAGAGGTCCGTGTCGGAACCTTCCAGCACCTTCATCAACCAGTGTTCGACCTCGACGTTGTAATTGGTCCGCGACAAACACAACCCGGCCGCGCCCTCAAGCGCTCGCCGAGTCGTGTCATTCAACTTGCCGATCAGAGACTTCAGATTGATGTCCATCAGAGTTGCCTTTCACGAGATGTTTCACGACAGGATCGAGACGCTCAGCACGTCCGAGGGGAGCATTGAACGCAACACCCCCCCAAAGTTCAACAATGGCGCATTGTCCAAATGGGCAACGACGATCCCCCAGAGTGTTTTGTGGCCCACTCGTCCGCCCAGCTTCGCAGAAGCTGGGTGCCGCAGGCACAAGAAACCTGGAGTTGACGCTGGTGGTTGATTCGACGCCAAGCTCAAGTTTCGAATGCTGCGCACACAGCTTGATGGGGAAAACAAAGGGGACAGATATAACGCCATAAATGGACCTGTCCCGAATGGCACTGCCGCACTCGCGTAAGGCAAGGTCGGCGCGCAGCGGTAGGACGCACGCGTGAGAGGCGTGAGGAATGCGAGTCAGCGGTGGTGATGTCCGAGAGCGGCGGGATCAATTGGTCTTGGTGGTGAGAGCTTC
>JANNDA010000429.1:0-1651 GCA_031387195.1 Planctomyces sp.
CGACGCGCGAGCAGACAACTTTGGCCCCACAAATGGCGACCGTACCGATCGCGCATCTCCGGCTTCTCGACATTGAGATCGAACGCCTTTGCCACCCTGGTACTCGACAAAAGCTCCACCGCTTGTTGATGGAAGGCCTCGACGCCTTCCAACGATTCGGCGGAATTCGCACCGCGACGAAACCGATCAAATTGCCGCTGCAATCCCAGCCGGTCTTCCAAGCGTGCTCCGTTGAGCCCCGCGTTGATCGTGAGGTTGCTCGGCTTGAACGTCACCACCGAAGGATCGCCGGTGACGAACGCCGAATGGCTGACTCCCAAATAGGTCGGTCGCGTCATGAAGGGTTGCGTCGGAATCCCAATGTACTGCGGCAAACCATCCGGGCGCGGCGGTCGCAGGCGATTCGCAATCATCCCCAGATCGGGATGTTCGGACTTTGCCGTCGATGTCGGATCAGCCACGGCCGGCGTCTTGCCGGTCAGCACTTCGATCGAGCCATCGTTGTGCGACGCCATTTCGTGGTGCAGCGATCGGACAAGCGAGTATCGATCGGCCAACTTCGCCAGTTGTGGAAACAGCTCACAGATTTCGATGCCCGGTACTGATGTCGCGATCGGATGAAACGGGCCACGATACTCCGAAGGCGCGTTTGGTTTCGGATCGAACGTTTCCAATTGGCTGGGGCCGCCCCACATCCAAAACAGAATGACGGAGGTGTCCGACGGCCGATTCGAGTCCGTTCCTGCCGTCGCTCGCGCGGCCAAGATGTTGGATAGGCTCAGACCGCCAAGAGCAGACGCTCCCACACGCAGGAACTCGCGCCGATGAGTCGGGCCTCGGCAGAGCAAGTTCGTCGCGGGGATGTTGCTCATGATGTCAATTCCGCAGAAGGGACGGAACCGTCTCGAATCGGCGTGCGTTTCGTAGGTTGGGACTCCGTCCCGATTCTTCCACAAAGCGTGCTGCGAAGAGTGTCGGGACGGAGTCCCAACCTACGAGATGCGGCCCCTTGTTTTGTCCGACTTACTTCGCGGCGGCTTGTGCAGTCGCATCGGCGGGTTTTGGCGGATCGAACTGTCGCAGTGCTTGTGCGTTCGTGCCGTTCCAGACGCGCAGCACTCCGTCTTCTCCCGCAGCCACAACGATCTGCTCATCACGAGAAGCGGCGACGCAATACATGAAGTCGGTCCCACCGGCGAACGCTCGCGGCTGGCCGCCGTTGGTTGCGTTGTGAAAGCGAACGGTCTTATCGCCGCCGCAGCTCACCACATTCTCGGTGACACCCAAGAAGCGAATCGACGTGACTTGCTTTGTGTAGCCCGGAATCGTGCGAGCCTGCTCGCCGGTTTCGATATTCCAAACTTTGATGGCATTGTCGGCACCCGCGCTCACGATGAGGCTGTTGTCTGCCTTGATCGACACGCCCAAAACATGGTGCGTGTGCCCTTCAAAGGATTTCACCAGCTTGTTCGCTTCGAGATCCCACAGCTTCACGAACTTATCGGCCGCGCCGCTGACAAGATACTTTCCATCGCGGCTGAACTCGATGCTCATGACCGTGTCGCTGTGCGCGTCCTTCAGTTCTTTCACCAGCGTTTGCTGAGCGACATCCCACAGGAGCAGCTCACCGCTGCGAGACGCCTCGCCGCCG
>JANNDA010000485.1:0-2223 GCA_031387195.1 Planctomyces sp.
CACCGCCTCCTGCTTGAACTCCTCCGTGAACCGACGACGTGAACGACGTGACTTCAACACCTTCTTCAGGGACATCTGACGGTCTCCTTTCGACCGCCAAAAATAGTGACTCACACTGTCCGTGAAATGCCGAGCACCTCAGCCAGCCATTGAACCGCAGTGACGAGCAGATACACGCGATGCAAGTTGTAGAACCGCTCGGCGTCGTAGACCGACTGTGACTGCGGATCAAGCAGCGCGTCCAACGACCCGTGTAACACCACCAGTCCCGCGAGGCAGCCCGCCATCAGCAGCCACGTCGCGATCAACAGGCGTCGGCGTACGGCGGTCAGATTCCACAGCAAAAAAACCAACGTGATCAAGCCGATGCCGTTCAACCAGTGAGTGACTCGTTGCGTCACGAACCCTTGAGCCGTCGTTCCGAACACTTCGGAGCCAATCGGCACGACGACCAGCGAATAAAACGTCAACCCGCCCCACCACAGCGTGAGACTCACCCAGCCAACAAATCTACGGATGCGATGCAACATGGTGAGAGGATACTAACGACGAGATTCGCTCGCTGCGGACAGAACGGAGTTCCTCGTGACCGAGCGATCTGTGCGGCGTTGAGTCACTGTCGCGAGGCGCTCGGTTCCGCGGCTCTGCTGGTTCGGGACTGACCAATTCCTAAACCAGCGACGAGTTCGCGGCAACGCTTGTCGAACGACGACCGGTGTGCGACAAGTTTGCCATGAAACCGACACTCATCGCTCTGGGATTGTTCGTGGTCACGGCCGTGGCCGAGATTTTTGGTTGCTATGCCGTGCTGTTGTGGTGGGCGCACAAACGCGCGGCGTGGTGGGGACTGGCGGCGGTTCTGAGCCTGTCGCTGTTCGCGTGGCTGCTGACGCTGCATCCCACGGCGGCGGGGCGGACCTATGCGGCCTACGGCGGCATCTACATCGCGGCGGCGATGGTCTGGCTGCGATACGTCGATGGCCAACCGCTTGACCGCTGGGACTGGATCGGAGCGAGCCTATCGGTCATCGGAACGCTGGTGATTGTCATTCCGCATGTCACCGCGTCGGGAAAGAACTAGACGCCGTGACGGCCTGCGGACGCTGAAGTTCGCCGAGTAAGGATTGGTCGCCGCATGAATGATGAGCGGAAGAATGACCGCCCGCGTTGGCTGAATCGCACCGTGCTGGGGATCGGGCTGGCGAGTTTGCTCAGCGATTGGTCGCACGAAACCGCGACAACGATCATGCCGGCGTTTCTGGCGACGATGGGCGCAGCGGCGGCGGCGTGGCTGGGGTTGATCGAAGGGGTCTCGGACGGACTATCAAGCTTCGCGAAGATGGGGTCGGGGTACTACACCGACCAAATGCGGCGACGCAAACCGATCGCAGTGCTGGGGTATCTGGTGACGGCGGTGGGGACGGCGGGCATCGGCTTGGCGACTCAGGCGTGGCATGTGTTGGCGTTTCGCGCGACCGCGTGGTTGGGTCGCGGCGTGCGAACTCCGGTGCGCAAAGCGTTGCTCGCGGCGTCAGTGACACCGGAGACTTACGGGCGAGCGTTCGGGTTTGAACGCATGATGGACACGCTCGGCGCGATCGTCGGTCCCGCGACGGCGACGCTGTTGCTGATGACGTTTCAGTTGCCATATCCGACCGTCTTTTGGTTGACGATCATTCCCGGCTTGGCGGCAGCAGGCGTCATCGCGTTCGTGGTCCAAGAAAAAGAGCGGGCGCATGTGCCATACATTTCGTTCGGCGAGCGACTCAGCGCGCTGCCGAAATCATTTCGGCATTTCCTGGTCGGAGTGGGACTGTTCGGAGCCGGTGACTTCGCGCATTCGATGCTGATCCTGCTCGCGGTGCAGACGCTCACGCCGGAGCACGGCGCGGGGCGAGCCGCTGCGATCGCCACGGCGTTGTATATGCTGCACAACATTTTTTACGCGAGCTTTTCCTTCTTCGCCGGTTGGCTTGCTGATCATGTCAACAAACGCGCGTTGCTGTCCGGCGGCTACGCGCTGGCCGCGTTGATGGGGCTTGTGCTCGTATTTGTGCCGCTGAACCTCCCGACGTTGGCGGCGGTGTTCGTGATTGGGGGAATCTATGTCGCTATCGAGGAGGCTCTGGAAGATTCGTTGACGGCGGAACTCGTCACCCAAGAGCATCACGGCATGGGCTTCGGCCTGCTGGCGACGGTCAATGGCGTCGGCGACTTCCTCAG
>JANNDA010000490.1:0-5196 GCA_031387195.1 Planctomyces sp.
CGTCCCGAGTGCATTCAAAGGAACGCACTCGCTGGCGCGTCGGGCTTGTATTGCCGCGAATTTCGTTGAGATCAAATCCGTAACGGCATTGCCCAATGAGACAATCTCGGTGGGGAGAGGGAACGCTCACAAGCAGGAAGCTTGTGGCTACGGGATCTGCTCGTTGTAGTCCAAGCGGATGCGGCGGGATTTGGTGAGGAGGTCGATGTGGCCGTCTTGCGGGTTCGGCTCCAGCGCGACATGGATGTTCGTGATTCCGCCGACGTCGTAGAGCAATTCTTTGCCCGTGCGCTTGTCGATGAGTTGGATCACGCCGTCCGGGTTTTTGCCATCCGTTGAATCGTCGCTGGGGCGTCGGTGGGGTAGGACCAGAAACGGCACGTCCTGAGGTTGATCGAGGGCGATGGGCATGTTTCTGGCGGGGATGGTCCAGAGCTTTTTCAATGAGGATCGCTCGAAGGCGTGCAGCCAGCCGTTGGCCATCACCTTGCGATAACTGCCTCGTTCTTGTTCGGTGGCCAGCCAGCCTTTTTCCGTGACCGGCCCGGCGATGATCAGGAACAAACGGGACTCGTCCCCGAAGCAATGCACGCCGGAAAGCGTGCTCGGCAATGCGATCGTGTGCTTGATCAACTCTTGGCCGTCGGCCAGCGACAGAATTCGCAACGTCTCCGGTGCTTCGAGCAGACCGATGCGCGAGTTGTCGATGCGGAGTGGTGTTGTTCCCGGTGGCAGCTCGCGTTGCCAGCGGAGCGCGCCGGTAACGAGCTCTTCGCAACGCAGCGTCTGCAACGAAATCGGCGAACGGGGCGGCGTCAGCCCCCTGGTAGTCAGTCGCAACCGGCCTTGAGTCAGGATCACAGAACCCGCCGCCGTCTCATCAACACGGCGCGACAGCAATTGGCCATCGAAGCCGCGCAAGACTTCGAGTTCGTTCGAGTCGGCTGACTTGAGCAGCACGAATTCGTCATCGGCGGTCATAGTGGCTCGCGGAGACAGGCCGTGTCGCATCCACAAGCGAGTGCCGGTTGTGGGGTCGGCGGCGATGAGGCGATTCTGTCGTCGATAGCACAGCAGTCCCGGCCCGACATGCACGACGCTCAGCACCGGTTGCTGGTAACGATCGAGATACATGACGTCATCAAGGCTCACACCAAGCCGTCCGGGGCGGATTTCGTAGCCGCCGATCTCATCGGGATCGCCGGTCGGAATCGTCCACAGGATATGCGGGTTTGTTTCGCCGCGATCATCAAACGGTTGAATGCCGAAGAGGTCATCTCCCATTTGCAGCACCAGCAATGGTCCGATCCCCCAGCCGCGTTGCAGTTGATAGGCCAAGCGAAACGGTGACTTCGACTCCGGCAGTGCCAACTCCCAAAATCCTCGTTGACCCGCTCCTTGAAAGCGGACCTTCTTGCCATTCCGATCGACCGAGACAGTCAGTCGCCGCCAAAACGGATCACGGCTTTCGACGGGGATGTTGAAGCAATAGATGTCGTCGTGAGGTTCGTCTTGTGGCGTGATCTTCGGCTCGCGAAGCGGCCAGGTTTCGGCAGAGCCGTTGGCAAGTGCTCGACCGACTGCAGAATCGGCCATCACGTCCGCCAACCAAGCGGAGGTCGATCGTCCCTCCGGCAACGTCACGTCGGCGAAATGATCACGCAGTTCGCGATAGCAGTCGGCGGCCTCCAACGGCTCGCTGCGGTATTCGTGCAAAAGAGCCAACCGATACCACGCCTGTGCGGCGAGCGTTCGATCTTCGCTACCGGTGATTTCGCGCAACGCCAAATTCGTCCGCACGTAGCCCGGTCCTATTCCCGATCGACCAGACAACTGCAATTTAATCGCTCGGCCAAACGGAAGGTTGGCCAGTTGATCGGCGAACTGTTGCAGCGCGAATGTGTCGAGACTCTCTTCCGACTTCTTCCGCCGCGCCGTGAGCATCGACGCCAACTGCGTTCGTTCAGACGCTGTCGCGCTGGCGAACAAATCAGCAATGACCCCTTGCTGCCAACGATCACGACGAACCGTTCGCATGGCGGGTTCATGTGCTGAGCTGACTCCTAGCTCGGCCCCAGCGACCGGAGCGATCCGATCGACGGCAATCACATCGTCACTCGGATGCAGATCGCCCAACTCCAGCGACATCCGCAATGCGGCGGTCAGATCGCCATTTCGTCGAGCGGCTTCGATCAGCGCTTGCCGAGCCACCATGAGTGCGTCAATTGTTCTTGGCAACTCAATCAGCCGCAGGGCGCTAGCCCCCGGTTCGGACGTGCTTCTGGAGCGAGAACCGGACGCTAGCGCGTTCCGGCTGATACCATCCGAAAATCTAGGCACACCCGACTCCACTTGCTCGCTCACTGCGCGTGACAGGGCCAAGAGTTCGCTTTCGATCGCACCATGATCGGCTGGCTTCTGATCGAGTCGGCGGAGCAACACCTGCCGCAACGCGATTCGCGTTTTGTCACCGTGAGCGGCCTCTCCGAGCAACGCGCGCAACAACTCTTCCGCCTTCGCGGTGTCGCCAGATTGTTGAATCAGCAGAGCCAGTTCGATGCGTGCCTCGGCATCTTCCGGCTTGGAAGCGACTCGCTCGACGAGGACTCGCTGTCGTGTCGAAAACATTTCCAGGCCACGCACCGATTGCGGTGACAATGCGACCCAGCGATCGCCGGCTCGCACAAGTTGCTCGCCCGCGAGCGTTTTCTCTGAGCCATGAATCGTCGTCGTTCCGTCTTGCGATTCGATCGCCGCCCAGCCGCCCGCGAGCAACGGGACCACATAACGGTTGCCGATCCAATCTCCCCGCGCCGCCGGAGAAGCAAGCGGCGTCAGCCAGACGATCTTCCCGGTCGTCGGTTCCACTGCCGTGACCTTGTGCCGTTCAAAAACCAACACCGGCGAAGAGCCGTGAGCCACTGCAAACATTGGCTCGTCGAACTTCGTCCGCCAACGCAACGCGCCCGACCGCGCATCGAGCCCGCGAAGCGAGCGAGATTCCGGCGAGGCCACGAGCAGCGTGTCTGATCGAGACTCGACCAAAAACATTTCCCGCCACGACTCCCACCAGCGCGCCGGAAACGGTCGTTCGGCAGCGGTGAATCCGGACGCAGAAAAAATGTCGTCTCGCTCGAAGCGAAAGCTCCAAGACAACGAGCGCGTCAACGGATCAACCGCGACGAGGCAGCCCGCTCCCGTCGGACAAACTAACCGGCCAGCGGACCAAGTCACCGGACAGGCGACATGCCGCCAACTTTGCTCTTTGAATTGCTGCCGGTCGGTCTCAGCCAGTGGCACCGACCATTCCAGCCGACCGTCCTCGGCCCGCAACGCCAACAAGCTGACGAGCGACTCGCCTTGTGCGACCAGATAGAGCGTGCTGTCGCTGACCAGCGGCGGGCCGATGAAATACATCCCTTGCAGTTCCGTAGGCGGTTCCGAGTTGGAACCACCAACGCGCCACAAGCGTTCGCCCGTCGCGAGATCGAGTGCCTCCAGATGATTGCGCAGCAACGTCCCCGCACCCGGCTTGAAGTCGAACGCCTCCGCATCTTGAATCAGAAACAGCCGCCGCCCATCGGTCGTCATTCGTCCGCGCACGGAATCACCGAACCAGCGCCGCTGCAGTTCATCAAACATCGGGCCTTGGATTCCGGGATGTCGTTGCAGTTCCGAAGAGATGCCGATCAGCGAGCCTGTCGCCGAGTGCTCCCAAAGTTTGCGTCCTTGCCGAACATCCACCGCGACGATTTTCGCAGGCGCGGCAAATCGTGACACGACAATGTCGCCAACAACCAGTGGCTGCGCACTCGGCAGAGCAAGCACGTCGTACTCGCGCCAGCCCGCCAAGAGTTCTCGCATCAATTTTCCCGGATCGCCTTCAAGCCCTGCCTCCACTTGCCACACTGGCGGCCCAGCAGGACCGTCAGCGAACATCGAGTTTGTCGCTTCGACCTTCGCGAGCAAGCCCGTTTGAGGCAGTTGTTCTGCGACCCAAGCCGCGAGGTGCGGCTGCTGGGCATGCGGTGGAGCCGGCATTTGTTCCAGCCGCGAGTGATATTTCTGCAACAGCCCACGAGCCGAAACCTGTGAAGGCTCCGCATGGCTCAAGGCGATCACCCACCGCGCAATCCATGCCGCGTCTTTCGCGAAAGCGGAAAGCGGATGCCTCGATAACCGCTCGCTGGCGGCGGCGGCGAGATGCCATTCACCTCGATCCGCATGTCGCGCCGCAAGATCACGCAAAGCGTTCCAACCAGCGGTCGTTTGGCCGAATCTCGTGATCACCGCGTGCAGTTCTTTGAGATCACCCTTGCTGCGAGCCTCTCGCCAATGTCGATCCGCTTGCGCGCCATGCAATCGCTCGTACAATTCACGTCCCGCTGGCGGCAATTCGGCCAATTGTTGATCAACGGCAAACGCAACGCTCCGCCCCTGTGGTCCAGAGACGACAAACACATTCGGCGCGTCGAGCAAGCCCTGCAACGCGGCAATCGCCGCCGCGTACTCCTGTTTCGCAATCTGGACGCGAGCCGCTTCAACCACCGCGTCAACCTGCCGATCGCGAGCAATCTTCGCAGACTGCGGGAACGGTTCCGATTCGACCTTCGTTCGCGCGTCTTGTGCCACACACACCGAGGTCAATGCGAGGATCAACGAAACGACGGAGACGCTTCGCTTGAATAACTTCAGCGGATCGAGACGGCTAAAAGCCATAAGCCACTTTCTGGAGTTTGCAGGTCGCTATTCCAGTCGAAAGGGGGGCGGTGTTGAGCCACCACACTCCAAGTCCCCCGTTTACTTAGGAGGCGAGGAAAATAACTTAGTGTTTTCGTAGCCCGGTTTTTCAAACCGGGCGGTTCAATTTGACCGGTTTGAAAAACCGGTATACGGAGTCGTTTTCCTGGCCCCCTTTACTTCAACAGCTTCCAGCCAGTCTCGCTGACTTCGAGTCCCGTGTGACCGGCCAATTGGTCATAGACCGCGTGTATCTCGTCGAGCGAATCGAAGAAGCCGACGACGAACGCGGCGCTGAAAGACTCGCCCGCTTTGATCGGTCGGCCGCCGAATTCTTCGATCATGCAGATGTAGCCGCGCTGATGGCACCACGCTTCGGAAACAACGTCGGGTTGCAACGTCATGCCGACCAGCCACGGGCCGGGCTTGGCGGTCTCACGATCGCGCAGGTGATAG
>JANNDA010000540.1:0-6698 GCA_031387195.1 Planctomyces sp.
AATGCACGCACTCGCTGGCGCGTCGGGCTTGTATTTTTCGGATTCAAAATCCTTTTCTGTTTTCCTGGGGCAGCGCTCCCATTGGTCGCTTGCACCGGGCTGATTTTCCAGGCCCCTTCGGGGCGAATATCTCAAAACGCACAACTTCAAAAAGCGTGAGCGAGGGCGAACGCTCCACATGACTTCGATTCGGAGTGACTTGAAGCGTTCGCCCTCGCTGACGCTTCGGGTTAGTGGATCGGTCGCTACATGCAACCCGCGAACCTCGCTGCTACCATGCTCGCCCGCAACAAGCATTCTTCGAGGAACCCATGCAACCGACTCAGTTCATCAACGTCGTCAGCACGGTGCCGCTGGTCGCACCCAAGCTGCTGAAGGCCGAGCTGGCCATTTCGCCGGCCATCAACAAGACGGTCATTGAAGGCCGCGAAACCATCAAGAGCATCCTGGCTGGCGAAGATCGCCGAGTGCTGGTCGTCGTCGGACCCTGTTCGATTCACGATCGCACGGCGGCGGTCGAATATGCCGAGCGTCTGAAGGGTCTCTCCGACAAAGTGGCTGAGACACTGTTTGTGGTGATGCGCGTCTACTTTGAAAAGCCGCGCACGACAGTTGGCTGGAAGGGGTTGATCAACGATCCGTACCTCAACGATTCGTTCGACATCGCCACCGGCTTACGACTGGCGCGCGAGATCCTGAAAGAGATCGGCGAACTGGGACTCCCTGCCGCGACCGAATTGCTGGAACCGATCACGCCGCAGTACATCGCCGACTTGCTGACATTGGCGTCGATCGGGGCGCGGACGACCGAGTCTCCCACGCACCGGCAAATGGCCAGCGGCCTTTCGATGCCGGTCGGATACAAGAATGGAACGGACGGCAGCTTGCAGGTGGCCATCGACGCGATGTTAGCGGCGAAAGCGCAACATGCGTTTCTGGGGATCGATGGCGACGGCCATACTTGCATCGTCAACACACGCGGCAATCCGTGGGGGCACTTGATCCTCCGCGGTGGCCGATCCGGCCCGAATTACTCACCGGAGCAAGTCCTAGCGGCTACCGAAAAGCTGAAGGACGCGGGACTGATGCCCAGGCTCATGGTCGATTGCAGCCATGCCAACTCCAACAAAGACTATCGCAACCAATCGCCAGTGTGGCGTGAGGTCATCGCTCAACGAGTCGCCGGCAACCACGGCATCGTCGGCTTAATGCTCGAAAGCAATCTGTTTCCCGGCAGCCAAAAACTGACCGCTGACCCAGCGCTGCTGCACTACGGAGTCTCGATCACCGATGGCTGCATCGGCTGGGACGAAACCGAATCGCTGCTCCTCGACGCACACTCCAAGCTCGCGGGGCACTGATGGCTTCGATGTTGAGTCGCTCGACGACTCGGATTCAGTTTTTCCACTGATGAAACGGAAACTCGTCATGGCGGATGCTGCATCAACTCGCAATCAGTCTGCGGCGACACTTGCTGTCACTGATCCTGTCACAGTGAGTGCTGAGAAGGAAGACAGTTGCCAGATACATCGCGCCGAAGAGGCCCTGCGGCGAAGTGAGGAACGCTGGCGACTCATCTACGAGGCCGAGCCGGAGTGCGTGAAGATCATTTCATCTGACGGTCGGTTGGAGACCATGAATCCTGCCGGGCTGGCCATGATTGAAGCGGACTCGCTGGATGATGTCCGTGGCGGATTCGCGTTGGACTTGGTCGCACCGGAATATCGCGAGGAATTTCTCGCCATGCACCGGGAAGTCATCGGTGGCCAAGCGCGTCATTTAACGTTTGAGATTACAGGAGTGAGAGGGACGCGACGTTTGATGGAGACGCACGCGGTGCCGATGCAGAATGCGGATGGCACCGTCTCGCATCTCGGAATCACTCGCGACATCACCGAACGCAGGCAGGCAGAGGTGCTCGTCAACGGGCAGAAGGAAGTGCTCGAACTGATCGCGACGGGAGCGCCGTTGGCCGTATCGCTCACAGCTCTGCTCTGTGTTGTCGAAGAGCAGTCCGTGGACATGCTCTGCTCTATTTTGTTGCTCGATGCAGACGGCATTCACCTCAGGCACTGTGCTGCTCCAAGTCTGTCGCCAGAGTATTGCAGCGCCATTGATGGCGTTTCAATCGGCCCGTCAGTGGGCTCGTGCGGCACGGCGGCATTCTTGCGCGAGCCGGTCATCGTCTCGGACATCGCGACCGATCCGCTCTGGGTCAACTTCCGCGATCTGGCCCTGAGTTACGGCTTGTACGCCTGCTGGTCAACGCCCATCTTCGACGCGAAACGATCCGTCCTGGGCACTTTCGCTATTTACTACAGACGTCCGGCCCAGCCAACGGAGCAGCAACTCCAACTCATCGAAATGGCCACACAGATGGCGGCGATTGCCATTGGCAAGGAGCGAGAAGAAGCGGCACGGCGTGAAAGTGAAAAACGATACCGGTTGCTGGCTGATCACGCCGACGATTTCGTCGCGCTCAGCGACACGGAGGGTGGCCGGTACTATCTCAGCCCCTCTTACTATCGTGTCACGGGTTGGACGGTCGAGGAACTAGAACGCACCGATTGGCGAACGCGCATGCATCCGGACGATCTGCCGATGATCGAGAAGATGCGGACGGCAAATCTGGCCGGAGTGCCGACCACCATCGAGCATCGTATTCTCTGTAAAGACGGTCGCTGGATCTGGGCCGAGTCGCGTTGTCGTCCAATTCTCGGCCCTGACGGCCGGGTCAAACAATTGTTGCAGTGGAGTCGCGAAATCACCGAAAGGAAACGGGCCGAAGAGGCGCTTCGCGAATCACAGTTGATGCAGGAATTGGTACTCGAAAACATCCCGCAAGGGGTTTTCTGGAAGGATCGTCACTCGGTGTATCTCGGAGCCAATCGCGTGTCGCGGCGAGCGATGGGATTAGACTCACCTCAAGCGGTCTTGGGCCAAACAGACTTTGAAGTCGCAAATTTTTCTCGTGATCAAGCGGAGTACTTCGTCCAGAAGGACCGCGAGGTGATCCAGTCCGGACAACCGCAGTTTGGGATTGTCGAGACGATGTCGATGGCCGATGGCTCGACGCTCTGGTTGGAGACGAACAAACTCCCGATTCGCGACCATGCCGGCAACGTCACCGGAGTCTTGGGAACGTGGCAAGATATCACGGAACGTAAAAGGGCCGACGAAGAGCTCAACGCCAGTCATGAGCGGTTGGAAATTCTCTCTCGACAGTTGATCGAAGCGCAGGAATCAGAACGGCGGCATCTCGCTCGTGAACTGCATGACGAAATCGGACAAGCACTAACGGGGATCAAGCTCAACCTCAAAGCGTTGCAGCAACCCCTACCGACCGTGCGGGCGAGAGACCTCGTGAAAGATACGCTGGACGTGGTGGATCAGACGCTGCAACAGGTCCGCAATCTGGCGCTCGATTTGCGGCCGTCGATGTTGGATGACATTGGGCTCGTCGCTGCCTTGCGCTGGTGCCTTGATCGCCAGTCGCAACGAGCCGGCTTTGTTCCGCACTTCGCCGCCGATTCGTACGCCAGCAGCGCGTCGTCAGAGATTGAAACCGCGTGTTTTCGCATCGTGCAGGAAAGTCTGACCAATATCGCCCGCCATGCGAACGCTCGAAACGTCTGCGTTGAACTTCGCCAGCACGATTCAGAATTGGAACTGCTCGTGCAGGACGATGGCGTCGGCTTCGATGTTTCCGCCGCCCGTAACCGTGCAGCTCATGGCGCGAGCATCGGCCTGCTGGGTATGGAAGAACGAGTGCAGCTTGTCGGCGGCCAAATCGAGATCGAATCGAGTCCATCTCAAGGGACCACTGTCCACGCCCGAATTCCACTGGCCAGCCTATAACGCAAGGATCAACGAACAATGTCTTCCATTCGAGTAGTGTTGGCCGATGATCATGCCGTCGTTCGCGCGGGAATTTGCTCCATGCTCGAATCGTTGGGCGGCATCGAGATCGTGGGACAGGCCACCAACGGTCGCGAGGCGATCGCGCTGGTCGAGCAGCATCATCCTGACGTGCTGTTGTGCGATATCTCAATGCCTGAAATGAATGGTCTGGAGGCGACGTCCCGCGTGGTCAAAGAGTTTCCCAACGTGCGGGTGATCATTCTTTCGATGCACATCTCCGAAGAGTACGTGTGGCAGGCGTTGCGGGCCGGGGCGACCGGCTATCTACCCAAAGATGCCGATACCTCCGAATTAGATCTCGCGATCAAAACGGTCGTCAGCGGAACGACGTACCTGACTCCGTCGGTGTCGAAACATGTCGTCGAGAGCTACATGCAACGCCTTGGGTGTTCGGATCAAGTTGCCGACGTGCTCACTCCCCGGCAACGTGAAGTCTTGCAACTGATCGCCGAGGGGAAGGCGCTCAAAGAAATTGCTCTGTTGTTGAATCTCAGCGTGAAGACCGTCGAGACACACCGCACGTTGATGATGAACCGGCTGGAAATTCACGACACCCCCGGTCTCGTCCGCTACGCCATGCGCCGAGGGATGGTCCCGCCGGTGGACTGAGTGGCGAGGGGGCGCACGATGCACTTTGCGAATTCGTGAACGGTCAGGTGCCTGACCCCGGCTCGCGCGCAAAGTGTGTTGTGCGCCCGGCGAGGGGTGCCAGAAAACGTCGTGGACGGTCAGAGCGAAGCCAACGTCACATGCCGTTAGGCGACTTACACAGGAACTGACATGAGCACGACTCTTGAATTACAGGCTCTCCAAGAGATGCAACGGCGTCGTGTTGTCGTTGATCAGAACTCGGAGTTCATCTCCTACGAACAACGCTTGAACCAGGATTCGAGGTGGGCCTTGAGCGAAGGCAGTGTGTTCTTTGAAGACAAGGGTGACCTCGCTGATTGAGTTGAAGCTGGCATCAGGGATGAGTAGCGCGCAACGGGCCAAAGACTTGATCGACATTCAACAACTCATCAAGGCGGCCCATTTACCGCTCGATCTGGCAGACCAACTCGATCCGTACGTTCAAGAAAAGTATCGCGTCTTGTGGTCGCTGGAATGGCCTGCGGGACGACGCTATCTCCGCGCTTGGCCGCGCGAATCGCTCACGCTAGAAACGCTCGACCGATTGCTGGCGGAGGGCTTGGTCGTCGATGCGGCACGCAGTTCCGATGCTCAATTCGAGTTCTTGGGAACGACGGACCCGCAAGTGGCCTTCCGGTATGACATGCCCGACGAGAGCGAGTACCGCGACGACTGACCCTGGAGTGCTTTGGCTCGACACCGCACTCCATCAAAGCGGTAATACGGTCGCGAATTGCGTGAACGCGAATTCGTGAGGCTGCGTTTTCAAACCGCACGAACACGACAACCCGGGCAAGGCATCGGCACGCCGAGCCTCTTGCTCGACTCATCACCCCAACAGTCGCTCAGCCAGCCGTGCCCAATAGGTCGCACCAATCGGTAGGAGTTCGTCATTGAAGTCGTACTGCGGATTATGCAGCAAGCGACCGTTGTCAGACGGGCCGTTGCCGGCCCAGAGATAGCAGCCGGGGCGTTTCTGTAATAAGAACGCAAAATCCTCTGAGCCCATACACGGCGCGACGTTCGTATCGACATGATCGTCGCCAGCGATCTCGGCGGCGGTCGCGCTGGCCCATTCGGTTTCCAGCGGCGTGTTGATCGTGGCGGGATAACGGCGTTCGTACCGCAGCTCGGCCGAACCACCCAACGCAGACGCGATGCCCGTGACGATGCGGTGCATGGTGCTCTCCACCATGTCCTGCACTTCTTGACGAAACGTTCGCACGGTGCCACGCAGTTTGACCTCAGTGGGAATGACGTTCCACGTGTCACCGCCGTGAATCTGAGTGATGCTCAAGACCACTTGATCGAGCGGGTTCACATTACGACTGGCGATCGTCTGCAACGCGGTGACGATCTGCGCGGCTTCGACAATCGGATCAATGCCCAGATGCGGCATCGCGGCGTGAGTTCCTTGCCCATGCACCGTGATCTCGAAGACATCGAACGCCGCCATGATCGGTCCCGAACAGACACCGAATTGTCCAACCGGAATTCCCGGCCAGTTGTGCATTCCGAAAACGGCATCACAGGGGAACTTGTCGAAGAGACCTTCTTCAACCATCACTCGTCCGCCTCCCTCGTTCTCTTCCGCCGGTTGAAAGATCACGCAGACTGATCCCGCGAAGTTGCGTGTCTCGGCCAGATACTTCGCCGCACCGAGCAACATCGTGGTGTGACCGTCGTGGCCGCAAGCGTGCATCTTGCCTTTGAACTGCGAGCGATAGGGCAGGTCGTTCTGCTCTTGGATGTCGAGCGCGTCGATGTCTGCTCGCAAGCCGATCATCTTGAGGTTTGTCGAATTCAACTCAGGCGAGCCGCCTGGGCTACGGCCTTGAATAACACCGACGACTCCGGTCTGAGCCAGTCCGCGATGCGTTTCAATGCCCCAGGCTTGCAGCTTCGAGGCAATGAATTCGGACGCGAAGGTCTCTTCAAACGCCGTCTGCGGATGCGCGTGCAGCTCATGTCGCCAGGCGGTCATTTCGGAATGCAGTTCTGTCAGCCGAGAAATCACTTGCATGAGATTGTCCTTCGCGGGCGGGTGTTGATGCCGCAGTGTGTCACTCTGCTCGATCAACAGTCAGGGGTCAGGCACCGCAAAATTCAAAATTGGCGGGATGACGCCTGGTTTGTCAACAAGGCTG
>JANNDA010000546.1:0-24002 GCA_031387195.1 Planctomyces sp.
CGTTCCTCGGCCGTATGACGATCGTGCCGTACTACCCACTCGGAGACGACGTGATGAAGTCGATCATCCGGCTGCAACTCGGCCGCATCGGTAAACGCTTGAAGGAAAATCACCGCGCAGAATTCATCGTTGATGACGGCGTCGTGGACGCGATCCGCAACCGCTGTCGCGAGGTCGAAAGCGGTGCTCGCAACGTGGATCACATCCTCACCGGCACACTGCTCCCGGAAATCTCCCGCGAGTTCCTGTCCCGCATGGCCGAAGGCCAAGCCATCAGCAGCGTCCGCGTGTCAGTCAACGCAGACGGCCAGTTCGCGTACGAGATTGTGTAGAAGAACGTCGGTCAGGCTTTCTAGCCTGCCCCGATCGCAGCAAACGATGTCAGCTCTCTATCGGGGCAGCCTTTCCAGGCTGCCCCGATTTTTTTGCGATACCGCAAACTCGGTGGGGTTGGCGTCATTTTCCCCCGTGCAGGGTGTCGATCCGCCATTCCGTCGCGCCAATCACCGTTCCAACAAACTAAGAGGAATCCACGCAACCATCGGCACTTGGCCGCGATAACCGGCAGCAGACGCAATTCAAGAACCGCATCTGGTAAGGGCCAACCGATGACCACAGCGACTCCCCCGCGTCCGAATCTGCATTCATTCGGACCTCATTCCCAATTAGCGAAGACCAACGAGATCACCACTCAGGCCGTCGGTCTCATAGACCACGGCATCTCCTCATGGAGTAGCCTTCTTCAGAATGGCGACCGGTCGGCGAAGCCCAGCAAAGCGCTGGAAGATTTCGTCAGTCCGATCCTCGACGAGGTGCAGCACACTCCGCGATCGCCGATGACCGCGAAATCATTTTTGAAGAGTACTTCGCGAATCGCGGAAGAGGCTGCCGCGAAAAACATCGCCTCGAAAGCGACAGACTTCGCTTCCACCACAGCCGCAGATTTCAAGAAGCGAACGCCGTCTGTGCCGAAGAGCACTCGCGGCTCGATCACTGGAGCCGGCCCGCAGCGTGCCTACACTCAAGATCATCGTCCGATGGCGGTGATGACTCCGCTGGGCAAGGATCAGCTCCTTCTGATCGGGCTTTCGGGAGAGGAAGAACTCTCGAAGTTGTTCCGTTTTCGGCTCGACTTGCTGGCGGTGAATGGCACGCCCGTCCCCTTCGAGCAACTTTTGGGACGCGACATCTCGATCCGCTTGAACTCGGCCGACGGCGCACCTCGTTTCTTCAGCGGCATTTGCAGCCGCGTCGCTCAAGCCGAACGGGACGCGAGCTTCACGACCTATCGCATGGAGGTTGTTCCGAAACTCTGGCTGCTGACTCACAACATGCAGAGCCGCATCTTTCAGCAGATTTCGGTCCCGGACATTCTCAAGAAAGTATTGGCGGGCCTCGACGTCACGTTCGAGATTCAAGGGACGTTCGAGCCGCGCGACTACTGCGTGCAATACCGCGAGAGCGACTTCGATTTCGCCAGTCGCTTGATGGAAGAAGAGGGGATCTACTACTTCTTCCGACACACCGCCGACGGCCACAAGCTGGTTCTCGCGAACACGCCGCAAAGCCACACTGACCTGCCCGTCGCCAGCCAGTTGATCTATGAGATGATCGACGGCGGCTATCGGCCGGAAGATCGCGTCTACGCTTGGGAAAAAGTCCAAGAGCTGCGCACCGGCAAAGTCACGCTGTGGGATCACTGCTTTGAACTGCCCCACAAACATCTTGAAGCCGGCCGCGCGATTCAGGACTCGGTGAAGGTCGGCAAGACGATGCACCCCATGAAGCTGCCGACCAACAGTAACCTGGAGCATTACAACTATCCCGGCGAGTACGCGCAACGCTTCGATGGCGTGAACCCAGGCGGCGGCAAACGTCCGAATGACCTACAGAAAATCTTCCAGGACAATCAACGCACCGCTCGCATTCGCATGGAGCAGGAAGCAGTCCCTGGTCTCGTCGTGCAGGGCGAGAGTAACTGCCGCCAACTTGTCAGCGGACATCGCTTCACGCTCGAACGACACTTCGATGCCGACGGCGCGTATGTGCTCACGACCGTCACGCACTCGGCCCTGTTGGATGACTACCGCAGCGAGGCCACCGGCAGCTTTGAGTACTCGAACCAATTCACCTGCATCCCGTTCGATCTCCCCTATCGTCCGCAGCAAACCACCGCGAAGCCGACGATTCAGGGGACGCAAACCGCCGTCGTCGTCGGCCCCCCCGGCGAAGAAATTTGGCCTGATCAATACAGCCGAGTCAAAGTCCAATTCCACTGGGACCGCGAAGGCAAACACGACCTCGGCAGCTCCTGCTGGGTCCGAGTCTCCACCCCGTGGGCCGGCAAACAATGGGGCATGATACACATCCCCCGCATCGGCCAAGAGGTCATCGTCGCCTTCGAGGAAGGTGATCCCGACCGCCCGATCATCGTCGGCAGTGTCTACAACTACGAACAAATGCCGCCGTTCGCACTGCCGGAAAACAAGACGCAAAGCGGCATCAAATCCCGCACTCATAAAGGTCAGGGTTACAACGAGATCGTCCTCGACGACACCGCCGGCAAAGAACAGATTCGGATGCACGGCCAACATAACATGGACACGGTCGTCAACAACAACCAAACCCAAGCCATCGGTGTCGATCGCCAGGCCAAGGTGGGTAACAACGAATCCACCGACGTCGGCAACAACCAAACCAACTCTATCGGCGTCAACCGAGCGACAAAGGTCGGCACTGACGAGTCTCTGCAAGTCGGAGCCAACCAGACCGAGAAAGTCGGGGCCAACCGTTCCCGCGAAGTCGGTGCCAACGAGACCGTCCAAATCGCCGCGAACCAAGCCGTCACCATCGGAGCCAATCAAAACATTACCGCTGGCTCGAACATTGTGATCACCGCCGGCACGTCGATCACACTCCAATGCGGAGCAGCGAAGATTCATATGAATCAAGCGGGGATCATCACAATTAGCGGCACGTTGGTCACAATGATGGGAACAATTAACGCCAACGTAGCCGCACCGATTACGAATGTTTCAGGGGCATTGCTACTGACAAATACCGGTGCCATTAATTTGTCTCAGGGCATTGTTACTCGCGTTGAAGGCTCGGCACTTGGCCACTTTGGTGGCGGCAAGGCCGAACTCGTTGCAAGCGGTGAGTGCCTCGTGAAAGGCCCAGTGGTCAAGCTCAACTAAACCGCTCAGATGATTGCAATCGAACATTTTTTATCCCTCACGAATGGGCCGCATATTGTGATCAACTCTAATGTTTGCAACTCGATCGAGGGAATGAGGATGATTGGTGTCGAGTTTCTTGACATGCAGTCACAACAGGCTGGTGCAATTGAAGACGCGGCGAGAGCCTCGCAAGCATTCGGTGGAGACTGGCACAAAGTGGCAAGCCAGTCTGTAGTTCAACTGCCATTGGTTCCAGTCTTTGTAAACTCTGCCGGACAACATTTTTCCGGACAGATGACTCCTGAGGGCATGGTCTTTGTCCCTCATGCTCAGCTACGCCGTACTATCGACCCAGCATCTGACGATCTCAGTCGAGGTGGCTTTGTTGAAATCGCGAAGATTGAGCAAGCCTCAAATCAGAATCCATCCCCCCAGGGGCGTTACAACGATGTCGAATTAATGACCGGTGCCGCGCTCCGTGTGATCTCGCCGACGGCATTGATGACTCCGGCCACCAAACTCGACGGCAACAATTCGATAACCTCGTGGGCAAGTTCGGATCTACCGAAACCAGACGAGGGTGGGCATTTCTCGACCCACGCACCGATCACACCGCCGACTAACAATTCAACGCCTCTTCAACCAAAGGGGCCACAGCCTCTGTTGTCTGGATTTCAACAACAGGTATTGAGCCAATTACTCGGCAACGTCGTTGCGGGTAATGCACCGGGTAGCGTTGTTGCAGAAGCTCTGACGAACATACCAAAACTCGGAATGATGGCCGTTGGGCAACTGATTGGATCGCAGGTTCAAAAACTGTTCTCGAAATGGGAAGTCGATGATGAATCGAGCACTGCCGAGCATGCAGCAAAACAAGCGGCTCAGGAAATCGTGGGTAAAATCCAAGGCGAGGTGATGGCACAGGTCGGGGCCCACGCGTTCTCTGTTGGAAAAATCCCGGACTCCATTTCAAAACGGATCACGGAGTTTTTCACCGGTGAAACTTCATCCGCCACATTGGCGGCAGCTCACGACACGGCTCCAGACAATATCTGCGATACGGTTAAGGCATCGGCTGCGCCAAGTGTCCTCGTCAATGGCCTGATTGCCGCAGCAGCAGTTTCCAACGATGTCCTTGTTCCTTCTCAGAAGCGAATTGTTGACGGCGGAAATTCAGTATTCTTATGCGAAGGAGCGAATTATTTCGCCCGTGCCACATCTGACACAATGGTCCCAAGCAAGCTGTCTCCGCCACTACCGTCGAATGTGTTGATTGGTGGTCCCTCACTGTCCGACGTTGCCAAACAGACCGCCATTGACGCACTCAATCAAGGTGCCTCTGCGGTCGATGCCGCACAAAAGACCAAAACCGCTGAAAATGCCTACCGCTCAGCAAAAAATGCTGGGTACAGTGAAGAGCGGGCGCAAAACAGAGCCCAAGCGGCCGTGAAGCGATCTGAACTATCTGACGAAGAACTTAAAGATCTCGCTGTTCGGGAACGAAAACTGACTGAGCGAATTAAGGACGGCGACGGAAGACCAGGAGCCTCCACTATTAAAATAGCAGACATCAACGATCCAGCAAGTCCGCATTATGATAGTCGCGGTATCAATATCGGCACAGAAGAGAACCCAGACTGGGTGAAGATTATTGAGGTCAATGAAGGCGATTGGGGTTACCAGTCAGTGCTCTTCGACGACTCCGCTCACTCAGAGGGTCATTATCCTCTCGTTTTCCGTGCCACCGAATCCGATTATACAAAAACGCTGGCACCATATGAGTTTGCTAAAGACTGGATTCAAAATGGATTACAGCAGTTCGGATTTGTTCCGACACAGTACGACCAAGCTGCCATAGACACAAATAGATATATGAGATCTGAAAACAGCAATTACGCGCATATCATTTTAGTTGGGCACTCACTTGGAGGGGGATTGGCGTCATACACAGGAGGCTTGAATGGGCTTCCTGTTGTGACATTCAATAGTGCAGGATTGGGCGCTGGAACAAATGGTGACATTATTAATACTGGAAATGCTGTCGATGTCACACAATACGAGAATTACAATGTAGAAAACGACATCCTGACGCATTATTTTAACCCATATGTCGCACATCCACCTGTTGGGGACACTCATGTATTTCCTAAAAAGCCTGGCGATTCGGGATACACGAGCCACGGCAATCAACAACTTGGGGACGCTATGACCAAGCCTGAGATCCCGAGACAGTAGATTCGGTGAGGGGAGGCAAGAGACAAAAGAAGACAGGTCCAATTTCACGGTCACGATTAGAGATTGAATAGGAGCGGCATCATGAATTGGCTCGGTGGTCGGTTTATTGTTTGTGCGACGGTGTTGATGGTGATCAGCGCGCCCGCGTTGGCTCAGGATCACTGTTGCCAGAAGATTTCAAAGCGGTGTCATCGGTCGAGTGAAATACGCGATTGCGTGATTCACGATGCAGCCTGTTTTTCAACGGTCGCGACATATGCGCCGGCGGCAACGTGCTGCCAGCCGGTTCCCACCTGTTGCCGACCTTCGGCGGCGACTTGTTGTTCTGAGAGAGTCTGTTCAAATCCCGCTGATTGCGGCGGTCTAACGACGGAGCAGATTCCTCAGCCACAGTTTCCTGAGCTACTGAATATTCCGGACTTCAACAGCCCTGAGGCTCGATACTGGCAGAGACTCAACGATAGGGCCAATGAGCTAAAAATTGGTCGATAGGAAATGATCGTCCCAAGACGCGAGTGGCACCGCTTGCCGATGACAACACCACCAACTCTTCGCGCTGAGACATCACGGACACCTCTTTCCAAGCCATGGCCACGAGTCACTTCACCTGCGAATGGACAAGCAAGGCTATCCGTTCCAGATCACCAATAAGTCTCAGAAAAGTATTGGCGGAGAACCTCCCTGGGTTTCTCCAGGGTCGGTGATTGATTAGAAGTGAATTGACTCGTGCAGATCATGGTGGCATCGCTTGTTTGAGGAATAGTTCGAGTCCTATTTGAAGCGACTTGTGCTGTATATCGAGCAATTCATCGGTGGCGCTTGGCGGAGAGGTCAGAAACATGGGCGCGACAAGTTCCGGGATCACTGGGAGATTGTTTTCGCAGGGAGTGACTCCCGAGCGGACGCCTGGGTTTTTGGGGATCAATGATGCCGCTGATCCCAGTTCAAGGATGTGCTTGGCTGGCGACACACAAGGTCCGATCGGGACCACTGGCGACAAATCGACCGTCGAGACGAGTCGGCCGAACGATCGGTTGACCTGCTCCGCTCTGGTGTTTGACTTCGATGAATTAGTCCGCCTGTTCAAGCACACGGCATCCGTCATCGCCATCGACAATCTCACGAAAGTGCAGTGGGACGGATCGCTCAAGACCGTGCAAACTGGAACTGCGGCCGAGATCCAAAATCAGACGTCGGTTTTGGCAGGACAGTTCATGGAGGAGTTCACGACTCAGACGGGGCTTGGTGGCGCAGCGGCATGTGCTTATCTGGAGCTGCTTGCAAAGCGAAAAGAATCCACATCCGAGTCCACCAAGGCGAAGTTTGCGGATGCACTCGCCAACAACCTGGCGCAAGCGGAGTTTGCCAAAGACATGATCAAAGCCCTGTCGGCCGTGAAATTTGGCTCCACGGTCATTCTGAAAACGGCGGGGTTGTTTACGGGAATCGGCGGGTTTCTCGTTGATCTCGGATACGAAGTCGCCGTCAATCTGATCGAAAGCAAAGACGATGCGGCGAGTGCCACCGTTGTGGCGGTCGTCCAGAAAGAGGTCGCCGAAGAGATCCAAGAAGAAGGAGCTGAGAAAGCGGCAGCGGCCTGGAAAGATCATGTGACCAAACTCGACGATCAATTGACGAAGCACCAAAGGCAGTTGAAAGAGAATCGCCTCAACTCGAAGAAAATGAGCGGAGTCAAGAAGCGGCTTTCGAGATTAGAGGCTCAGGGAAACAAGCTCGCAGGAAAGTCCTCCAAGGTGGGGGCGCTCGCCAAGCGAGCAAAAGTGATCGGTCCAGCCGGCAAGTTAGTGGGCATTGCCTTCTGGGCCGAAGACGTGAACGAAGCCTGGGAGGAGCTGGTCAAAACCTGGGCCGAGGCGGATCGCTAAGGATCGACATTCCAAATACTGTCGCCTTTCGCTCCGAGGCTGTGATGAAATGACGCGGGGCACGTTTCCAACGTGCCCATCCCGCTGACTTGAAGCACGTTGAAAACGTGCTCCACGAAAAGATCACAGCCTCTCCGCGAAAGATGACAGTCCAGTCCCACTTGGATTTCCCCTGGCTTCATGATTGAATGATTGAAACGCCTGTCACCGCAACCTGAGGCATTCATGGTCAACTACACGCAAACCGGTCGTCCGATCGCCGTGAACACGCCGCTTGGCCCAGACAAGCTGCTGCTGATCGGTGTTTCCGGGCAAGAGACAGTTTCCAGGCTGTTCAACTTTCAATTGGAGTTGTTGGCCACAAATGCGAACGCAAAGGACGTGACCTTCGACAAGCTGCTGGGGCAGAAGATCGGAGTCGAGCTGGAAGTCACTGCGGGCAAGTCTGACAAGCGATACATCAGCGGGCTGTGCAGTCGCGTTGTCGAAGGGGAACAGGATACCGACTTCACGTCGTATCACCTGGAGATCGTGCCGCAGTTTTGGCTGTGGACGCGCAAGGCGCAAAGCCGCATCTTTCAGCAGATGTCCGTGCCGGACATCTTGAAAAAGGTGCTGGAGGGAATGAACCCAGTCCCTGCTTTTGAACTGCAAGGGAAGTTTGAAAAACGGGACTACTTCGTTCAATACCGCGAAACCGACTTCAACTTCGCATGCCGGCTGATGGAAGAGGAAGGAATTTACTTTTACTTCAATCACACTTCCGATGGTCACAAAATGGTGGTGAGCAACAGCCCGCAAAGCCATGCCGACGTGCCCATCAACAGCAAGTTGATTTATGAGACGCTCTCCGGTGGCAACCGTCCAGAGGATCGCGTTTTTCAGTGGCAAAAGTCCCAGGAACTGCGATCTGGAAAATACACTCTTTGGGATCACTCCTTTGAATTGCCACACAAACATTTGGAAGCCAGTGAACCGATCCAAGGCTCAGTGCAAGCGGGAAAAGTAGCTCACAAGCTGGCGGTTGGTGGCAACGAAAATCTGGAACTCTTCGACTTTCCCGGTGAGTACGCTCAACGCTTTGATGGAGTCAGCAGTGGAGGCGGCGACCAAGCTGCCGAACTCGACAAGATATTTCAGGATAATGCACGCACTGTCAAAATCCGGATGCAAGAGGAAGCCTCCGCGAGCTTGGTCGTGCATGGCTCTAGCACTTGTCGCCAATTGGTCGCGGGCCACAAGTTTTCGTTGGAACGGCATTTCAACGCCGATGGCAAATACGTGCTGACCTCTGTGAGTCACTCGGCGACGTTGGATGCCTATCGAGCCGGAAGCCAAGGTGATTACCGCTATACGAACCAGTTTAGCTGCCAGCCGTTGGAGTTGCCGTTTCGCCCGGCTCGCCTGACGCCCAAGCCGGTTGTTCAAGGAACTCAAACCGCTGTCGTGGTTGGCCCGCCCGGCGAGGAAATTTGGCCCGACAAATACGGTCGCGTCAAAGTTCAATTCCATTGGGACCGTGACGGCAAGAATGACGCGAAGAGTTCGTGCTGGGTGCGTGTCACAACAATGTGGGCTGGAAAACAATGGGGGATGGTTCACATCCCACGTATCGGACAAGAAGTGGTCGTTGCGTTCGAGGAAGGTGATCCCGATCAGCCGCTGATTGTCGGCAGCGTTTACAACTTCGAGCAGATGCCGCCGTACAAGTTGCCCGACCACAAGACTCAAAGCGGCTTGAAGTCCCGCAGCAGCAAACAAGCGGGAGCCGCGAACTTCAACGAATTTCGATTTGAAGACAAGAAGGACTCCGAGCAAATCTACATTCATGCGGAGAAGAACTTCGACGGCGTCATTGAGAATAACGAAACGCGCAAGGTCGGCTTTGACAAGAAAGACAAAGGGGATCAGACGATTGAGGTCTTCAACAATCAAGTGTTGAAGGTCGGCTGCTCGAAAGCGTCAGACGGCAGCCAAACCATTGATGTCTACAAAGACCGGACAGAGACGGTTGAGACGGGCAACGAAACCGTCACCATCAAGAAAGGGAATCGCTCGGTCAAAGTCGATACCGGCAACGACACGCACACCATCAAAACCGGCAATCGGACGGTGCAATTGGACAAAGGCAACGACACGCACCAACTCAAAATGGGCAACCGCGACGTGAAAATCGACATGGGCAATGACGCACTCACCATCAAGATGGGTAATCAGACCACAAAGCTGAAGCTCGGAAAGAGTGCCACCGAAGCGATGCAATCCATCGAGCTGAAAGTCGGACAGAGCAGCATCAAGGTCGATCAAATGGGTGTCACGATCAAAGGGATGATGGTGAAAATCGAAGGGCAGATTCAGACGGAAGTAAAAGGCCTGATGACAACGGTCCAAGGATCGGCCATGACGACGGTCAAGGGTGCCATCACGATGATTAACTGACAAACGGCAGGCAGTCGTATTTCAAGAGTTCATTGAAGCCGTTTTCTGTAACCAGCCCACTTCCGTCAAAGGTTCTTCTGATGTCGATTGGCCCGCTTCCCAAGATCACGTTTCCAAATGCCGCCGATGTTTGGAAGCGTTATGAACCCGAAGAAGAGGCCAGCAGTTGCCAGCGTGAAGGAATGAGTCCGGAAGCCTATTTGGAATCGCTGGCTGAAGCAGAACTCTGGAGCGAAGCGGTCAAGTTCTTAACGCAGGCGCTTCCCAAGCGAGACGCGATTGCCTGGGCTTATCAGTGCGTGCGAGGCGTTTCCGGAACGGAGATGTCACCACCAGCTCAGGCAGCGCTGCAAGCGGTCGAGGCGTGGCTCGCCGATTCGACAGAAGCCCGTCGTCGAACTGCTCACGCAGCAGCCAAGACGGTGGGCTTCGACTCTCCCGCAGGCTGCGTGGCACTGGGAGTCTTTTTCAGCGGCGGTAGCTTGGGACCGCCGTCATTGGACCATGCGATTCCGCCTGCCAACGATTTGACCGGCAAAGCACTTGCCGGAGCGTTGTTGATCGCCGCCGTCATCACCGAACCAGAAAACGCACCGGTCAAATTACAAAGCTTCATTGAACAAGGTTTGCAATTCGCTCGCGGCACCGTTGAACTGAACTAGGCTTTGTCAGAAAACACATCAGCCGCTGGGCACTGGCCCACGATTTTACAAAGTAACCGGACGCTAGCGCAATGGCACTTACTTTAGAACCGGGCGAGTAGTGGAGCAGCGCAAGCCGTCCGGTTGTGTCGAGTTTGATCTCGCTTCAACCGGACGGCTCGCGCCGTACCGCTACTAAAGTAAGTGCCATTGCGCTAGCGCGTTCCGGCTGATGGTTTTCCGACAGTGCATTAGCCGAACCACAGGAAACGTCAGAGACCACAATCATGGGAACTCCCGCCGCTCGCATCGGAGACATGCACGTCTGCCCGATGGTGACTCCCGCAGTCCCACCGATCCCTCACGTCGGCGGCCCGGTATTGCCACCGGGAGGAATCACCGTACTGATTGGCGGCATGCCCGCCGCGCGCGTTGGAGACATGTGCCTGTGCGTCGGCCCACCGGATGTCATCGCCCTGGGCAGCTTCACAACCATGATCGTGGGGATGCCCGCCGCGCGCATGGGAGATATGACCGCTCACGGCGGAATGGTCGTGTTGGGAATGCCAACCGTTTTGATTGGATAACCGTCATTGGAGTGAAGGCATGGGAAACTCTGCATCGAGAATTCAAGGGCGATCTACTGATCGGTGTCCGGCGGCGCTGACTCCGGGCATCTTAGGGAGATTTGATGCGGCAGACCCGAATGTCCGAATGAGCCATGCCGGGAACACTTGTGGACCGCTCGGTCTTGGTGATGACCTAGCTTGTTATCTCTCTAAGGGCAACGAGGCCACACACACTTCTGCTCCGGTGGCGAAAGTCACGAAACTAGATGGAATGCGAGCCATAGATTCTATCCTGAAGGCCATTGACGGCGACAAAGACCTAAGTGGTGCCGGTGTCATATTGGAGATGGCTGGCGCGGAACCATTGCGGATTCGCGAGTCCGACCACCCATCTGGTAAACCTACCGATGTCATCGTGAAAATGTCTTTTGCGACCGCGAACAAGGATAATAGTTGGTGGACGAAATGGAGTGGCGCAGTTTTGAATTGCGGTGGAACGGCACTGGGCGTTGTAGGGACCGCTGTGAGTTGTACCGCTGCCCCCGTTACCGGTGGCCTGAGCGCGCCAGCATGTTATTTGAGCGTCGTCGGAACGGTAGGCTCAGCCACACAATGTTCCTTGGCTGTGGCCAAGGCAACCAACGAAGAATTCGCGGAATACGTTCAAACCGAGGACGGCAAGTGGATTGACAACGTCGATATCGGGCTGGATTTAATGTCTCTTGGCCTTGGCGTTGGGATGTTGAAAAGTGCAGTGAAATCTGGGTCGTCTGCACTCAAGGCATCCAAGTATGCCAGTCTCCTGGGAAAAACGGATAAAGGAAAGCTGCTCAAGACGCTTGAGAAGTTGGAAAAACTTCAAGCCGAGTATGGTGATCTTCGAAAACTTCTGGAACGCGGAGTTGTGCTCAAAAACCCCGCAAAGAAGGCGCAGCTTACGAACAACATCATTCGTCGGATGCTGCCTCTAACGACAAAACAGATTAACCGTGAGTTGGTCGAAAGTCTCTCAACTGTAATCGGTACCGTGTTATCGATTCAGTCCAGTCATTCTGAAGGGGTCATTGGAAAACTTGAGGGCCTCAAAATCGAGATTGAAGTTCAGCAGTACGTGCCGGATGAATAATTCCAGACATATTATGGTACGTTGTAAGACTAACCAAGATTCATACTTTATGAACGATAGCGCGGAATCGTGATCTAGAAGGGGATTTAATATGAGAGAAGATCACAAGGGGATATTCTTTCGAGCCGCTCAGGAATTTCAGTGCTGGATTGGCCTTCGTGAGCCCAATCCGCTGGCAGAGAAATGGATTGGACGTGCGGGATACATTCCCAAGATTGTGAGCTGTAAGGCGAAAACGGCGGATCATCCTGCCTTTGGATTTGCCGGCTTGGTAGTCGATCCGACGATTCGCAAAGACGCTTTTCACGCGTTGTCGCTGAATGTCGCAATCGAAACCTGGCGCAGATTTCTGATCGGCGGCAATTTACCAGTGGGATTTACCAAGATCGAAACTGGCCCAGAACAGGGATTGGTGAAGTACCGAGGATCTTACATTTACTCAGACTATGATCTGATGGCGATCAATCGCTCAAATGAGCGTGGAGAATTTCTTCAGACTTCCCGACAAGAGCAAGCGACACTCTTTACTAAAGTGGAATCAGCGCTCAATCGCGGTTTTGGAACACCAATGGTGCAACATGGCTCTGAGTTTGACTGGGACAAAGGCGTTGGGGCCAGAGAGTATGAGATGGTGTTTTGGTTTGGTCCTGGGAACCGATTCAATTGTGGGCCGTCGTCGATGCCTCATGGCGGACACTGATGAGTTTGATTCACTGAATTGGAATTGTGACCAACCATGCGGCTCATGTTAAAAGTTCAATCCGCTGACCCCACCGCTCCGACGATTTGGCTATCGTCGGGACAGACGCTGACCGTGGGACGGACAGATGCGGCGAATTATGCGGTGCCGAGTGATCTGCTGCTGTCGCGAGTGCATTTCAAGATCGTGGTCGAGTCAGGGGCTTGTTGCGTTTGTGATCTCAATAGCTCCAATGGCACGTTTCTGGATGGCAAGCCGATTACCGAGGCGCAACTTCGCGACGGAGATCAGATTCACGCCGGCGAAACGGTTTTCGTGGTCAGCATCGAATCCGTTCCGCAGGTTGCGGAGAAAGCTCTCGCACAACTCGGAAGTGTGACAGCGACGGCCTGTCCGGCGGGGATATTCCAGTTCCAAGCGAGTCAGCCAGAATCACCGCCATTGGATGTGATTCGGCGATTGGCGAAGGTTGTTCCGCTGTCGTTGCTCATCAATTTCTCCAAACTTGGCTTGCGACCACCGGCACAACCTCAGCCGGTTTATCTCTTTGACTGGATACCGATGCCGATCGTCACGCAGTTGTCTCCCGTTTTCGTTACGGCGGAAACGACGATCGAATCAAAGTTGGAGCTCATTGAGCAAGCTTGGGGACAGGATGCCGTCGTGCTGGTCTACTCGAAGTCGGATGCAGCGCGATTGTTGCCTCACTTACGGACTGCGGCGCGCGGTCAAGATGCCGCCGACGCGACACCGATTCCCAAACACATGTTTGGAGCGTGCTATCCCAGCATGATTGGGCCTGTGGTTTCCAACAGTGATCCAGAGTTTGCTCAGTTTTTGTTTTCTGGCATCGACGCGTTACTCGTTGAGTCGCCTTCCTCAACGTGGGATCTACTTGGTCCGTCCAACTTTATTTACGTTCTTCAAAGAGCCGGATTCGCTGTGAGTGACCTTCATGTGCCGAAGTCCCCAAGCGTCACAACAAAGGGCAATGCGTCTGAAGAAATTGCCGGAGCTGAGGAGGCTCGCGGACAGGTTGAGCCTCGACCATCAGGGGTAATCAATCTTGGCAAAACAATGGAGATGTCGCCGATCGCATTTTCGCTTCCGTCGCCGGACTATCCGCAGGAAAAACGAGACGAGGTTCAAATCAACGCTGGTTCTGTTGCCGTTCTGGACGTCGTCGCTGGGCCTGCCGTTGGTCAAAGAATTCAAGTCGGCGCTGGCGAGAGTTTTTCTGTCGGTCGAGTTGAGATCAATGACCGTGCATTTCCAATCGACTTGGCCATGTCGAGCCGGCATTTTCAGATCGGATTCATCGAAGGCGAACTCACGGTCCATGATCTCGGCAGTCGGAATGGCACGTTTGTTAACGGCATTTCGTGCAAACGAGCCGTGTTGTGTCGCGGCGACCGATTGATCGCAGGAGACAGCGTTTTCCAAGTTCGATTCGAGGTGCTCCGGCCGGGCCGGAACTCTCTGGAATTCGTTGAGACTGTCACGGATATTTCTTCTTAGTGTGGCGAAGCCGCGAGTGTCAGCGGTTCCCACCGAGGGCCGTTCACGCGAAGAAAAGCGAGCCAATCGAGCGGATGACGTTGGAATTGTGTTTCACGTTCTCAATCGCGCGAATGCTCGCGCGACGATTTTTGAGAAGCTGGAAGATTACGCGCGTTTGAACGCGTAATGAGGGAAGCGCTCGATCTGTGGTGATGGTGATGAGCGTCAGAGCGGACTACTTGATGAACCCGTCGCCGCGCAGCCAACCAATCGCGGTTGCAAAACCGGCAACTGTGCGTTCGACGTCCGCTTCGTTATGCGCGGCTGAGGTCGAGCCGCCCCAGCCCATCCAGTCGATGCCGCCGAGCAAGAGGGCGCATCGGAACGCTTGCGACAACGCGGCGTCGAACTTGCGATCGAGCTGACGCCAGTCGCCGCCAAACGGCAGAAAGTCATCGCCATCCGGACGCGGGCCGTCGTAGTCGGGGAGAATCTTGATCGCGGAGAAATCTCCATACACGATCCAATTCACGCTCTGCTTGGCAAACAACGCATTCAACTCGCGACGCAACAGCGTGGCAATCTCGTTCGCACGACGTGTCGGGACTCCCGTGGCAACGATCTCCAACGCGGCGATGCCGGCTGCCGCTGACAACGGATTGCCGTTGTACGTGCCAGGATGCTTCATCTTCTTGCCGAGCGAATTGCCGAACGCCAACACTTGCATCAAGTCCGCTTGGCCGACGAGCGCTCCACCGGGCAAGCCTCCGGCGAGCACCTTCGCGAACGTCGAGAGATCGGGCGTGACGCCGCAGACTTCTTGAAAGCCACCGGGGGAAACTCGAAAGCCGGTGATGACTTCATCCAGGATGAAGACGATCCCTTTCTCCTGAGTCAGTTGTCGCACACCGCGAATGAAATCGGCTCGCGTGGGGACCGCTCCCCAGCGTGATCCGTTCCCTTCGTGAATGACACACGCGGGCTGATGCTCAGCGATCGCTTTCGCTAACTCGGCGAGATCATTGGGCGGAACGATGACCAAGTCACCGTACACTCCGGGAGTGACTCCGGGAGTGTCGTACTCTTCGGCGGTCGCCACACCGTTGGCTGAAGCGGTCGCGGGATGCGGCGGCTCCGACGCGATCGTTACCAGATCGTGCCAACCATGAAAGTGGCCCGCGAACTTGATGACTTTCGTACGTCCCGTCGCGATGCGAGCAACTCGCAAGGCCATCAACGTCGCCTCGGTGCCGCTGTTCGTGAAGCGAATCAGTTCGGCCGAGGGAACCAGTTGGCGAATGCGTTCGGCCCATTCGATCTCCAGTTCGTGGCATGCACCGGGGTGAGTCGATTTCGCCATCTGCTTCTGTACCGCCGCAACCACTGCCGGATGCGAGTGGCCTAACAACATCGCTCCGTGACCGGTCCAATAATCAATCAGCTCATGCCCATCGACGTCAGTCTTTTTCGATCCGCTCGCTTCGTTGGCGAAGATGGGAAACGGCAGCAAGTACCGCGAATCGTGAGTCACGCCACTCGGAAAGAGCGTTGAACTCCGAGCATACAGCTTTGCGGAACCGGCGAACTTCTCGCGATAAGCGGCATCCAACCGACCGGACTGGGGAGCTGCTGCTGTCGCCGTCATGAGTGATTCCTGAAATGCTCGGACTGGTCCAAAAACGAAGTCGCGCGGAGTATGACGCACCATCACAACTCGTCAAAGCGGCACTTCATCAGCACGTCAGGTTTCGTCAGAGGAATCACTCCCCCGCTTTGATCGCGAGATGCAATTCTTTTGGCAGCATTTCAAACAGCTCTTCTGCCAGTTCGCTCACTCGGATCGGCATTTCGCGTCCGAGGGTCTTTTTTTTGAACCAATGGGCGAACCGGTGCAGGTGAAAATACCTGTATTTGAGTTGCAAGTCAGTGAGCTCACAAATCGCGATGAGCTTCTCAAGATGTGCGATCGCTTGAGTACGAGCTTTTGCTGGCTCAGGAATGTGACCGCCCGGCTTCATCATCAAAGCCAGCAAGTAGAGTTCAACGAGATTGCCATGAGCCGGTGCAATTGCTTGCCGGTCATCACTGCGTATTGCCCATTCCGAAAGAACGCAAGCCGCGTTCCAATCGTCGGCTGACATTTTTACCGCACCATCGAGCGCAGCGGAGTGGGCCAGACTTTGAACCAGTCCCCAGATTTGTGAGTGATCACGATCGAAGGTATTTCGATAGTTTCGACGAGCCCTCTCCAAGAGCTGACGGACTTCGCGTCCTGTTGCAAGCGGTTCAAACGCTCCTTGGCATTGGCCAGTCGCCAGCGGAGTTCTTTGACACGATCCAAATCACGAAAGACATTCACTCTCTTTTGGTCATATCGCTTGAACGCCAAACTAATCTGGCGTTGTATCTGGCTAATTTGCACGTTTCGCAATTGTACTTCGAGATCAGGCGGCAATGACGCATACGCGATGATGCTCGCCCAATCGTGCGTGGTGGCCAACTCCGCGCAAAGCTCACGTCGTAACTTGTTGAGCAACACACGCGGATCACGGCCACGCACCAGACCTTGATGATAGAGCACATTGGTCATGCGGATGGAGCCCGGGAATGACAACGGAAACTGCGATGCGATCACCACGGGAATTCCAGCTTCGTGCAGTGCGTGAGCGACACTGGCTCCCGCTCCGGTGACCGATCCTTGTTGTTCTCCTTGGCAACTGGCGATCGTCACTACGGTGGGTAATGCCAAAGCCGCGCCACCGCACGAGCCCGATGTCCGCAGGGCTGTGGCCAATCGAATTCCACTGACTTTGTCCATGACGGTCGGATCGTTGACGCTGTGCAGGGCCAACCCAAATCGTTTATCGACACCCTCCTCGTATTCGACTCCATGAGCCAAAATGTGAACGTGGGTGTAAGGCCCGTGGCTGTCCTCTTCGAGTCCTTTCGCGATTTCGTTTTCAATCGCTTGAATGCTGGCCTGCGGCAAGATCGTGAGGTACTCGCGATAAACTGTCTCGAATGGCCCGTCGTTCACTTCCGGAACCTACGGTGCCAAGCAGCGAATCAACTCGTTGACGTGCTCTTGCAACGGAATTTGACCTTCCGGAGAGGCGGCAACGAACAGAATGCGCGGCTTATCCGGCCAGATGATCCGTTCCACAACGACGTGAACTTGGAAGTACTGAGTGAAGAATGGGAGAATTCACTTCCGGCGACATGTTTGGCGAGGGCCGCAACATTATCCTCGCTATCAACGGTGTTCAAACAGAATTGGCGAGCAAAAGTGGACTTCACTGACTCGGTGCAAAACGGCTTCCGATTATTCGGACCATTGAGACAGAGAGTACCTCTGAATTCGCGAAGCCCCTTGATCTACGACGGCTCGCTGTTATTTTTGACAACCAGAACTGTCAAAAAGGAACTGCGGCCTGTGAACGAAGAGCTTTACGACGATTACATACTGGACCATTACGAATGTCCGTACCACAAGGGGCACATCGAGTGTCCGACCTGCACACACAGCGAAAAGAACCCGCTGTGCGGTGATCAGATTCGTCTGGAGCTGAAGCTCGATGATCACGGAAAAGTCGCGGAGGCGTTCTTCAACGGGAAAGGTTGCGCGATCAGCCAGGCCGGGGCCTCGATCCTGTGCCAGCACGTCGAAGGGAAAACGCTCGATGAGTTGCGAGGCTTTCAAGCTCCGGACATGCTGCGACTGTTGAAGGTTCCGCTGACGGCCACTCGACAACGTTGTGGACTGCTGGGATTCAAGGTGCTCAAAACATTGATGTACTCGCTGGATCAGCCGCCTGCGGAAACCGACGAGCCAATCGCTGCCAGTTCGGGATAAGAGGTGAAGCCGCAAAAAAGTAACCCGAAGCGTCAGCGAGGGCGGGCGCTTCAGGAGGCTTTGGATTCATCGTTTTATGAAGCGCACTCCCTCGCTGACGCTTCGGGTTACTTTTGTGAGCAGTCATGACACAGCGTGAGTTCAATCTCGAAGCGATCCGGGCCGACTTCCCCGTCCTTGGCCGACCTTTGCCCAATGGGGCGACGCTGGCGTATCTCGACAACGGCGCGACGGCACAGAAACCACAGTCGGTGATCGACAAAGTGCGTGAGGTTTACGAGACCTACAACGCCAACGTGCATCGCGGCATTCATCAATTGGGTGACCGCACCACCGTCGAACTGGAAGCGGCTCGCGAGAAGGTACAGCGGTTTCTGGGCGCGCGAGACTCGTCCGAAATCATCTTCACGTCGGGAACGACGATGTCGATCAACCTCGTCGCCAACGCCTGGGGCCGCAAGTTCCTCAAGCAAGGAGATGAGATCGTGCTCAACGAAATGGAGCACCACGCGAACCTCGTTCCCTGGCAGCAAGTCGCCAAAGCGACCGGCGCGAAACTGCGTTTCATTCCGCTGACCGCAGACGGTCGTTTGGATGCGTCGCACTTCGATCGGCTCATCACGTCGAGGACGAAGTTGATCGCCGTGACCGCGATGTCGAACGTGTTGGGGACGATCAACCCGATCCAAGAGCTGACGACGCGAGCGAAACAAGTCGGTGCCGTGATCATGGTGGATGGCGCTCAAAGCGTTCCGCACATGCCGACCGATGTCCTCAATCCGGCGATCGACTTCCTCGCCTTTTCCGGGCACAAAATTTACGGTCCAACGGGCATCGGCGTGTTGTACGGTCGCCGCGAACTGCTCACCGCAATGGACCCGTTCCTGTGTGGCGGCAACATGATCGACGAAGTGCGTTTGGAATCATCGACATGGGGCGAACTCCCCTCGAAGTTCGAGGCGGGAACGCTGCCGATTGCCGAGGCCATCGGCTTGGGAGCGGCCATCGACTACGTGCAGTCGATCGGCTTTGCCGCGATTCACGCGCAAGAACTCAAACTGCTCGACCGAGCGTTGCGATTACTTCCGCCAACGCCGGGGGTCACGGTCTACGGGCCGTCGATCGAGCACCGTGGAGCGATCGTCAGCTTCACGGTGGAGAAGGTTCATCCGCACGATCTGGCGGATCTCTTTGATCAGAAGGGAGTCGCCATACGAGCCGGTCATCACTGCACGATGCCGCTGCACGAATGGCTCGACGTCCCCGCAACCGCTCGCGCCAGCTTCGCGTTTTACAACACGGAAACGGAAGTCGATGCGCTGATCGCGGCGATTCATTACGCCCGGCACAAATTCCGTTTGGAGTGATGAATTGAGAGCGAGGATGAAGTCGATGACGAAAAAGTTCTGCTTCGCCGCGTTGCTGATCGTCGGACTGGCCTCGTGTTTGAACGCCGATCAACCGCAAGCGGATGACGCGATTCGTGAACTGGTCGGACGCGGTGCGATCATCAAGCGATTTGAAGTCCGCGAGGCAGAGACCGTGGGTTTGTTGGTGCGGCTGAAGGCGGGGCATCTCGATACCGATGGACGCGTTGATCCAAAGATCGTTGAACAACTCTCGCGGTTGTCGGATCTGGCGTTGGAGTTGCGTAGTCTGCCGCTGAGCGACGAGGGATTGAAAAACTTGCTCGCGCGAACGCAGCCGATCGGTTTGGATCTCTCCGGCAGCAAAGTGACGGATCGTGGTTTTTCGGTTGTCACCCAAGCGACCAAGCTGCGCTGGCTCGATGTCAGCTTCACGATGATCAGTGATGACGGGTTGAAGTCACTATCCAAGTTGCGTGAGTTGCGGCACGTTTCAGCCATGAAGTGCGATGTGACTGACAATGGCATCGGCCACTTGGCCTCGCTGCGATCATTGCGTGAAGTCTATCTGTCGGACACGCGTGTGACGGATCGGGGGATCGAGCGACTGCGTCAACGGTTGCCAAAATGCCGCATCGAACGTTGAGCAGCAGTAATGTGGGGCACGTTCCAACGTGTCCGGATTCGAGCACGATGAAATCGTGCTCCACGTTCTTGTTCAGAACCCACCTACCGGCGCGCCCTTGGCCGGAGCTTTTTGCGGTGGCGTGTTGGAAACCTTCAGCGTTTCCAGAGTCAGCTTAATCCGTGCTTCCATCTTTTCTCGCACATCAATGGACTTGGGAAGAATCAGCAACACCGCACAATGCACATCCCTGGCTTCCGTTTTATAGAAGTGGACGTCGAGCGGCGGGTTGTGTTCGGCGAGGTCGATCGAGATCGCTTCGATTTTCTTCTTGGCCACATAAGGCGAGAGCCCGCGCATCATGTCCCAATCCCACGGCGAGTCGGCTGTGTCCGCTTGCAAGTTGAGCGCGTTGGCCACTTGATTGGTCAGATCGGGAAGATACCGCGGTGGCTCGATGTCATTGTTGGTTTGCTTTTCGATCCAACGCTGCCAATTGCTCAACAGATGCAAAAAGGCGGGCGCTTCCCCCTCAGTCTGTCCCGGTCCTTCGATTCGCACAGTCCCCTTCCACGTGGCCATGACTCCTTCGAGCACCACATTGGGAAAGTAACCCAGTCGAGTGGGATCATCACCAGGAGCGAGCGGTGCGGCTGGTGCCTCACCCTCCGCAGGAACCGGGGGCGGAACGATTTGGTCGAACAACCTCGGAACTCGAATTTCAAAGCCGTCAAACTTGATTGCTTTACTCAGCGCGAGATTCACTTGGTCGAGATACTCGAAATACAGCTTCGTCTGGTTCAATCGCTGCTGATACGTCTCAGCTCCACAACCGGCGGCGAGCAGCGTGGTGCCGGCTAAACCAGCCAGAAACGCTCGACGATTGAGACCGGGCTGAGCTTCTGACGGAGTGAGCGACGACATGCTGGTCTCGTGAGTGAATGCCTGAGAAATCGGCCAAAAGAGGCCCGCGATTGTGCGACTGGTGTCCACAAGCGTCAAGCCAGTGCTTGCCGGGGACACGGCGTTGTAACCCGAAGCGTCAGCGAGGGCGAATGCTTCGCAAGGCTCTGAATTCAAGGCGTTCTGAAGCGTTCGCCCTCGCTAACGCTTCGGGTTACTTAAGGCGGCAGCTTCGCTGCGGGAGCGTTATTCAACCACCGTCGCTGTCTCGTCGCTTGGCCGCACATCAACCGATTCCACAACGCTCGCAGCCGCTTCTCTGGTCCGCTCGTTCTTGACGTAGTGCTTCAAGACTTCGCCACGGTAGGTGCGTAACGGGCGGACAACGCGGCGTTCCAGAAACTGGCGGCGAGCGGACCAGTCGGCAGCCGGAACAGCTCCTTCGCTGACGAGCCCGTCAACCGTTGTGAACGAGGCTTCCATCGCCGCGATGCTCCGTTCGATGTCATTCAACGCGACTCGCGAGGTCGTCGGGCTGAATTCACCACGCGCCAGCCAGCGATTCGACAGCATCTGCATCAACGCGTTGAGATGATCGAACCGATCGGCCTGATTAGGGATCGCATCGGGGGTCGAGTTCAGGAATTTCAGAGCATCGGTGACGTTGCGAATCGAACGGTCGGTGTTCGTCGAGAAATAAATCCCGGCCAGTCGATGACGCAATTCGGTAGCCACATCACGATCGACGCATCGAGGAGTTAACTCGATCACCTCTTGATGCAGGAACTGACTCACGAGCGGATCGAAGGGACTCTCGAAGCGTCGAATGCGTGCGAGATCCGCTTCGGTCGGATGAGCGTTCCTCGTCACCTCGCCGATCGCGCGGAAGTACCGCAACCGGCGGTCGTCGTCAGGGTGCAAGCCCGATTCCGTTTGCGTCAGGCTCACTTGCTGAATCGCTCGCTGAGACTTCGTGAGGTGATCTTTCACCTGTTTGCGGTACGCCCAGTATTCATCGGGATGCAAGCGGATGATTTTCCGAGACAAATCCCATTCGCTGATTCGAGTCGCCACGTCGGGCGTGTCCGCATCGTGGCCACCCCACAGCATCAGGAACCGCGTGTTCTTGGCCATTTCGGCACGAGTTTTTTCGAGCTTGTTTTCCCAACGCATCACGTCGATCGGTAGTTGGAACGGCCACGTCGATCGCGAACCAACATTGCTGACGGCCTCTTTGTGAGCCGTCAGCGTCTCGATCGCCTCCGCGTTCTGCAGACCCAGTCGCAGCGGTGTTGACCAGTCCCAACCCACCGACGCGAGCATCTGCCGGACGTGCGGTCGCTGTAAACGATCGACGAATCCCTCGCGAGCAAAACCTCGTTCGGAATTCGTGCCGAGGAACAGCAGTTCGCCCGGAGCCATCTCAACCGCTGCCACTTCGCGAAACACCGAGGTCATCGTCTTGGCCAGCACTCGCACCGATTTCGTGGTGAGATCGACATGCTGAAAGCGGAGTGCGAACAGTCCGTCCTCGTTGACGCAATTAGCCGCAGCGCGGATCGACTCCTCGGTGAACCACACAGCCGCTTGTGGCAATGACGGTTGGTCGGGAGACGAGATCACCACGTCAAACTTTTCTTTGACCGTGCGCACGGCCACCGACGGCTCGCTGATGCGCATTTCCACGCGATCATCTGCGAACGGACTCGACGAACCGGAAGGCTCCAGCAGTTGGCGGCAAAGAGTCACCACACCGCGATCCGCCTCCAGGCAGAGCACACGTTGCACGGGAAACGCCGTCGCTGTCACCAGCGGTTCGCCCGCTCGCATTCCCAACAACAACACGCGCTGCGGTTGCTCATGCACAACCAACGGCAACATGCTCGGCAGGACGTCCGGCAGATACCTGGGAGCGAACTCCGCGTTCGTAGCCAGCGTTCCCTTCGGGATACCGTTCTCGCGAATCAGGAACTGCGAACCGCGAGCTTTCCAAGCGGTGAGCGTGCCTCGTTCTGATTCCACGACAACCACCGCGCGGCAATCGTCCATCACCGCAAGCTGTTCCCACGGGGCTCCCCCACGGTGAGCCATGAAGACGTTGGTGTCGAACAAAACCTTCGCCGCCAACGCGGGCTGATATCGCATCAAGGCAGGCCCGGAGATTGCCAACAGAATCATCAAACCGACAAAGCCCAGACGACTTCGAGACACCTTGCCGGCAGTTGATGGTGCAAACCCCACCGAGCCGGGCACCCGAAGGGTCGCGGTGGAAAAGGGCCTTTGCACTACGAAGGAAATCACTTGAGACAACAATTTGCCTAGTGAAAAAGCCTGAAACCACCGAGGCGAGCTCGGCGGGGTTTGTCTGGTCTCTAAAATCGAATGCCAGCCACCTCCAACCGCAGCCACCAACAACAACACGCCGATCGCCGACATTGCCAGCGTTTCAACGCCAAGCATTGGCAAAAGCCAACTCGTGGCCGTTGCCGCGAACATTGCCAGCAGCAAAGAAGAATGGGCTCCAAGCGATTGCATTCGCGATCCGCGACCGTTCGCCAACAACCCACCACAGAATCCGATCGGTCCCAAAACGACTGCCGCAAACAGCAGCCGCAGCAGCAGCAACAACCAAACTTGGGCGATGTTTGCGTTCTCCGTCAAAGCCAAATGAACGCACATTGGAAACAGCGTCAAGCACAGCGAAGTCCAACTCGCTGCCATCAGCCCGCTCATCATTGAAGGCCGCGCGGAGGCTCGCTGCGACCACGCATATCCCGCCGTCGCAGACAACAGCAGCACGGCCCATTCGATCGCCATCAACGCGAACGAGTCCGGCACCACCTGACGCACAAATCGCTGGCCCACAGGCCACAACAGGCCAACGGCCAACAGCGAAATAATCCAGCAAGCATCGGCGAGCCGGAGGGCGTCAGCCTCCGGACTCATCAGCGTTCCGCATTGTCCGGGGGCTGACGCCAC
>JANNDA010000359.1:0-11642 GCA_031387195.1 Planctomyces sp.
GTCCGTTGAGCGTGTCGTCGCCGAATTGCCCATCGAGCGTGTCGTTCCCCGCGCCTCCCAGCATCGAATCGTTACCGCCACCACCGAAGACCATGTCGTTTCCACCTTGTCCATTGAGCGTGTCGTCTCCGGTCGAGCCGACCAGCGTGTCGTCACCAAGCCCGCCCGCCAGGATGTCTCCGAGGTCGATCGCCAAGGCCGTCGGCAAATCCGTGCCGATGCTCCCTTGAGTGATCACGAACAGGTTCTCGTCACGCGGTGCCTGCGTCAGTGACAAGTCGGCGACTCGCAACGTTTGAGTGCTAAGCGTTCCGTCGAGTGCCCCGCCAGCCGCAGAGGCCACCGGCCCTGCTCCCGAACCGGCAATCATGTTTTTGTTATCAACAGCCAGTCCGTTCTGTTCGTGGAACTTGTTCGGGTTCGGATTCGCGGCCACCACGGTTCCCACTTGGCCATTCACGAGAGCCCAGTTGTTGAGCAGCGCGGCCTGCTGACCAGCGACCGGCTCATTCACGTCCGCGATGCCCGCTTCATCAATGAAACGAATGGCTCGGCCAGTATTCAGGAAGGCGTTCGTCGCGAGATTCGTCGTCAGCGGCTGAGCGTTCGGATTGGTCCGAGGGTCGCTATCGAACAACACGACGTCGAACACGTCACGTTGCGAAAGTTCGATTTGGAAGCTGTCACCGACGTTCGGCGCTGTCAGCAACGGAGCCTCCAACGTGAACTGGCTGCCGCCCAGAACGGAATAAGTCTGCACAATCTGCGGGTCAGCATCCTGACCGGAGAAGATCAATTCCTGACCGTCGTAGATTCCGGCTCGATCATCCAAGGCGCTCCCTGCGGGAAGTGAATCCACTTGATCAGCCGCGCTGAACGCATCGGTCGTCGGCGAGTTATTGAATCCAGGGCCGCCCGTCACCGTGCTTTGGCTGACACCGACGACGCGGCCAAATTGCTCGGTCGCACCGGTGTTGATCGTCACGCTGACTCGTCGGGTGTAAACGTCGAACGTCGTCGCTCCATCAGGATTGTCGGTCGTCGAATTCGAGTTGTCCGCCCAAACGACATAGACCTCGCCGTTGTGAGCGGTGATTCCCGCGTTGCCGCCGAAATCGTTGACGTTGCTCACGTCACGAGCTTGGTTCGAGACGCCCGCACTCACCAGCACGTTCGGAACGAAGGTCAGCACACCCGCCGCGTCGTAACGGCTGGCCGACATGAAGACCTGCACTTCGGTGTTGTCGGTGGCATCCGAGTTTGTGGTCGTCGGGTTGGTGACCGTCGTCCCCACGTCGTTCCGGGCGTCGTACCAGCTCAAGAAGACAGCTCCCGTGACTTGGTCAACCGCAATGCTTGGCAGGAACTGGCTGTTCGCGGTCGTGTCGTCGTTGACTTGAACCGGAGTGCTCCAAGTCAGTCCGTCATTGTCGGAGAAGCGAACGAAGATGTTCGTGTTGTCGTTATCAACCGCCGCAGCGAGTGCGTCTGCGTAAGCCAGATAGAGCCGATCGTCATTCGTGCCACCGCTGCGGTCGTAGGCCAAGGACGGGCTAGACGAGATGCCTCGATCAGGCGTCGCTGCGATGAGTTCGGCACCCCCCACCTCCGTCGCCGTGACGAGGATGTCGGTCCCGAATGTCAGTCCGCCGACGAGTCCATTCAAATCGCGGTCCACAAAAATGTTGGCCGGTCCCTGAGTCGTCGTCGAAGTCTGCCACGTCACGACGAGTTCACCGTTTGGTCCGACACTCGGTACCGCGTCGTTTGCATTCGAGCTGGACGTCGTGAAGTTCGTGGTTGTCGAGAACACGCCCAGAGACCCCGTGCTGGTCACGACCGCACCGCGAGCCGCGATTCCGAACGTGTTTCTGAACGTGACATAGACCGCTTCTTGAGTCGCGAGATTGCCCGAGTCAGGTCCGGTGGCGAGTCCCGGCCTGTCGTTCTTGCTGGAGAGACCGTCCAGAAGTTGCGTGGTGAATGTCGCCCCGCCATCCGTGCTGAAAGCATGAACGATCGCATGAGTCCGCAGAATTGCCGTCGTATTCGGGTCCGCCATGTAAGCGACATGCAGGTTTCCGAAGCGATCGAAGGCGACCGTCGCATCGAACCGCTGAGCAACTCCCGTCGCGACTACTCCGTCCTGGTCTTCACCCAGCGACTGCGTGACCCAGGTCGTTCCACCGTCGAACGAATTCGCGATGAACAGCGCGGACGAATCAGCCGTGCCCCCATTTCCCACGGCGACCACATTCAACGGATTTGTCGGATTCACCGCGATTTGCACGTCAGTCTGGCTTCCGGCCAACTGGCTGGCATTCACGACCGAACCGACTGTGATCCCGACACCAAGTGCGCCGTCGTTGTCCAAAATCGTGCCGAGTCCCGTGCCGTCGATGATCGTGGCATTCACCGCGTTTGACAGGTTCAGCCGAAACGTCTCGTTCGCTTCGTTCAAGGAATCACCGGCAATCGACACCGAGACGTTGAGCTGCGTGACTCCCGGAGCAAACGTCAGCGTGTTCGTGACCGGAATGAAATCCGTCCCGCTGGTCGCCGTCCCGGCGCTCGTCGAGTACGTCACCGTGACCGGCACCGCCGAAGCGGCCGTGAGCCCGACAGAGAAGACGGCATCGACCGTGCCGCTGTTCCCTTCGCCCACTTTGACGTCGTTGATCACGATCCCGGTCGAAAGGCTCTGTACGAGGTCGTTGCCATCACCGCCGTTCAGATTGTCCGCGCCACCGCCACCATTGAGCGTGTCGTTGCCTGCTTGTCCCTGCAACGTGTCGTTGCCAGCGTTCCCTTCCAAGGAATCGTTGCCCGCCGCTCCGAACAACGTGTCGTTGTCGTCACCGCCGATGAGATGATCATGCCCCGCTTCGCCGTTGAGAACATCATTCCCCGCGTTGCCTTGCAGCAGATCGTTGCCGACACCGCCACGCAGCGAGTCGTTGCCGTCGCCGCCACTGATGTCGTCGTGACCTGCTTGTCCGCTGATCGTGTCGTTGCCCGCTCCACCCAGCAGACTGTCCGCGAGTTCGCCACCAAGAATTGAATCGTTGCCGTCATCACCGAAGACCGTGTCGAGACCGCCGTCACCATTGAGCGAATCGTCTCCCGCATCTCCATGGACCGAGTCTTCCCCGTTGCCACCGAAGACATTGTCCCGGCCACTACCACCGGAGACCGTGTCGTTGCCGTCCTCGGAATTGATGACGTCATCGCCCGCATCGCCGCGTATGGAATCCTGGCCGTCGCCGCCATCGACACTGTCGTTGCCATCTCCTGCGCTGATCGTGTCATCGCCGTCGTTACCCAGGATTGTGTCGCTGCCACCTTGTCCGGAGATCCGATCATTGCCGTGACCACCATCAATACTGTCCGCCAAATCGGGACTGCCGATGATTGTGTCGTGCCCGTTGCCGGCATCCACGACGATCGTCGGCAGCGCGGTGAAGTCCTCCGCTCGGACTCCGTTCAAGTCGATCGTGTTCGCATCTTGACCGCCGACAACCACAATCGAATTCACGGCGGCTGAGGCAGCCGTGTTCAAGCTGGTCACAGTTGAATAATTGATCCCGTCTGCAGACTGTTCCACACGAACGTTGCCTGCGACTGTCGAAACTCGCACGCTGTCGCTGTGTTCCAAGGTCAGGCTCAACTCGCCGGACTGAGGAAAGAACAGTGCGGTCACAGACAGCAGTTGCCGCTCCTCCAGCGTTTCCATCGGAGCGGTCGAGCCGGCACGGCGGCGGTTGGTCGAACTTGTCATCGACTTCCAAAAAGCCTTGAGCCAGGATATGCGCTTCACGTTGGACCCCCTGTCAAATCTGTCAAACTTGTCCGATTGTTTCGCCCGTAGCAGTTCCGCAAGGTGTTCCGATTCGGTTGACCTTGCGGGTTATGCTGAGTTCGCAGGTTGGTCATCGTCCGCTACAACCGGCATAAGCGATAAATTCATGTGCGATCGGAAACCTCAGCCTGATCGACAAACTCAACCCAGTTCCGCAAGTCAGCCAGCTTTCTCGGAATCAACATCCATGACGACCGAGCTACTCCGTGTCCGAACGGCCGACGGAATAGCCCTTGATGGCTGCCTGATGTCGCCCGAAGTCATTGGCTCGCAACGGGCAACTGACTCTGTTGAGGTTTGGCTGCTGGTCCACGGAACGGGCGGAAACTTCTATTCGCCGGGCGTTCTGGAGACCTTCGCGGCACAAATGGCCGGAACCGTGCCGCCCCGCTCGCCAATTCATTCACACGCTCTGCGCGTCAACACGCGCGGGCACGACGTCATTTCTTCGCTCACTGACGGAGCGGCTTTCGAGTCGATCGCGGACTGCGTTCATGATTTGCAGGCGTGGCTCGACGAACTGGTTCGGCGCGGGTTCCAGCGGATCGGCCTGGTAGGCCACAGCATGGGCGGAGTGAAAGTCATCTACTCACAGGCTCACGCTCCGCATCCCCATGTCGTGGCAATCGTCGGTCTCTCGCCTCCCCGTTTTTGCCACGCCGAATGGCAGACCTCACCATTGGGGCAACCGTTCCGCGAGGACTACCAACGAGCGCAAGATCTCGTCGCCAGTGGTCGAGCCGACGAATTGATGTTGGTTCAACAGCCGTTGCCGTTGTGGCTCACTGCGTCAGGATTCTTGGCGAAGTACGGGCCGCACGATGACTACGACTTCGTTCCGCTGTTGCCGAAACTCTCTTGCCCCACGCTGATCATGGTCGGGACCGAGTCCATTGCCTCATCACCCGCGTTTGCGTCAGTCCCCGCAGCGATCGCTGCTTGCCAAAGGTCACACGCCAACGTGCAACTTCAAATCGTGCCGGGAGCCAACACCGGATACAGCGGCCATCGCGAGGTGCCGGGGCAATTGACGCTCGCCTGGATGAACGCGCTCAATAACTGAAGCTTTGTGGATTGCCCGAACCGTGTTTCATCTGTGGGGCGGCTTTTCCAAACGTTGGGTCAAAATCCCCCAAATTAACCCCAAGGATGGCAAATCAGGACCACGGATGAAAACCTTCCGCGAATCACAATGAACGGTCAGGGGTCAGGCACCAGCTCGCGCGCAAAGTGCGTCGCGCACCCAATCCGTGAGTGTCCGCAAAAATGACGTGCCGATCCTAGATGTGATCCGCTACAACTCCGCCCAATCTATTCCGCCCGTTCGTCAGGGATCGACGACTGCCATGTTGACCGTTCGCCGCAAACTGATGATTGGAATGTGGCTGGTACTGGCCATGGTCGGGACGCTGGCCATCAGTAGCTTGTGGGCCATTTTCTCCTACCGTGACGTGGTCAATGACTTGGACCGGAATCTCAACCGAGTCCCACAGCGGCGGAACCTGATCGAGCCAATCGCCGGTCTGCAAGAACCGCTCCTTCCGGCTGACTTCAAAGGACGGCTCGCTCGGCAACAGTTGTTTGCTCAACGGTTGACGGCGGTTGAAGCGCGGCTTCAGGACGAGCTGATCAAATTGCGTGACTTGTCTGCGGCGGAATACCCCTCCACCTATGAGATCGCACAAACTCGTTTGTGGGAGATCGATCACGGTTTGCAAGACTTGCGACAAAAGCTGCCTGAACTGGGAGCTGCGAAAACTGCTGACGAAACCGCCGCCCGGTTGATGATCGATGTCGCCGCATTGTCCGGTATCGCGATGAGCATGCCGGAATTTGGCACCGGACTGACAGGGCTGCTGCGATCGGCTCGCGAAACCTACTGGGCCAGCTTTTTATGGGTGACCATCTCGAGCGTTTTGGTCGTCCTGTTATTAGGTGGAGTCGTGGCGGGCGGTTATCGCTGGATCTTCAAACCTTGGGCCAAATTGATCGAAGGGACTTCGCGGGTTGCTCAAGGAAAGTTTGAATATCGCTTGCAGCTCAACACGAATGACGAGTTCGCCGAACTGGCCGATTCGTTCAATCGCATGACGGCGCGATTTGTCGAAATTCGCAACGACCTCGATCGGCAAGTTCATGAGCGAACCGAACAAATCCTGCGACAAGAACGACTCGCCGGGCTGGGCTTTCTCGCGGCAGGGATCGCTCACGAGATCAACAATCCGTTGACGGCGATCCGCTGGACCAGCGAGTCGCTGCTTTCCCGCATTGAAGCCGTCTGCAAATCCGCCGCGCCGCAGGATCGAGCGTTGGCGGAAAACTATCTCAAGATGATTCAGTCCGAAGCGGCTCGCTGCCAGCAGATCACCGCCAAGTTGTTGGACTTTGCTCGCAGCGAAGGAGGACAACGCTCGCGCAATGACCTGACGTTGATCATTCAAGAAGTCATCAAGCTCGTCCGCGCTATGAGTAAGTACCACCAATGCTCGATCGTGTTTGAGCGAACGGCTCCGTGTATGCTCGATGTGGACGGCAACGAGATGAAGCAAGTGGTCCTCAACCTTGTGGCGAATGCGCTCGATGCGATGGAAGCGCCCGCAACGGCTGATCGACAAGTTCGACTGGCAACACCGCAATCAGTGAGTTTCAAGAAAACTATCGAACCCGTCGAATGCACCGCGATCGGGCGACTTGAAATTCGTTTGCAAGAGTTCACCGATCACGTCGAGGTCGAATTCCAAGACACCGGTTGCGGCATGACTCCCGAAGTTCTGCGGAACATCTTCGTGCCGTTCTACACCACGAAGCCGAGCGGCCAAGGAACAGGGCTGGGGCTGCCGATCAGTCACCGCATTGTCACTGACCATGACGGTCGCCTCGCCGCCTCCAGCGACGGTCTCGGCCAAGGGAGCACTTTCCGTTTGAGCCTGCCGCGAGTGGCACAAGATCACGAAGCGGCGGCCTGAAATTTCTTTCGACACATTCGGATCATTGATTCGGTCGGCTGGCGGCGTACATCCGCAGGACATCAGCGGGTGCGAGGGCGCGGTTGATGATGAAGGCTTCGTCGATCATTCCGCCCCAGGTGCGTGGGTCGTATTTGACTGTTTGCGAGTTCGCGCCAATGAAGACCGCGTCTGGTTTTGAATTGAGCTTCTCGAATTCCGCGACCCCTTCCATGTTGCCGTCGAAATACAAGCGATGAATGCACTTTTTCGGATTGAGGTCATAGACGGCGACCGCGAAGTGCCAGCGGCGATCGTCGATTGATGACAGGCTGTTCGAGAACGTGAGCTTGCCCTTGGAATAGTCGGCCTTCTTTGTCACCGGATCGGTCGCGGTAATGTTGGTTCCCAGTTCGAGTTTCTCCGACGTTTGATAGCGTTGCAGACGCCACGTATTGTCCCCTTTGCTGATCAGGTTCTGGAAGGTGGCGGGGGGCATGTCCGCTCGAAACCAAACACCGACCGAGAACGAGGTCGTGAAGTTGCAGATGTTCGAGTCGTTGTCATTCAACGCGACGTGATGCCCAGAGCCGTTCCCTTCAAACTGCAGTCCTTTCTTTTGGGCGAAGCGGCCTTCCTTCCACTTGGCTCCGAAAACCTTCGCGTTGAGCGATCCGTATTTCGGCTTTGTCGCTTGGCTGCGAACGACATCGCCGCCGTCCCCGTCGCCGCTGAAGGTGTAGTAGAAGATCAAGTCCGGGTCGTTTTTGAATTCATTGGAGAACGCCAACCAATTCTCATACGACGGCGGAGGCATTGGGGCGGCGGAGTTGACGGTGTTGGCCGCGGAGCGACTGAGTTCCTCGACGGTCACGGCCATGATCATCGGAGACATTGGACTTTCCGTACCTGCCGGCTTGGCGAACTCGATGGATTGAATCGACTCTGGTCGCCGGGGAGTGATCGTCAAGAATCGCATCTGCTGCGTTCGCAGATTGAACGCGAGTTGGCTGGCAGGAACCTCGAACGCACCGATGTAGTCGGCGAAGTGCTCACCGTTCAGAAGTTCGTGTTCTTCGACAGCCCCGCTGGCGTAGCGCAAGCGGACCACCATCGTGACGGCTCCTTTTGTCCCTTTCGGAGAGCAATAGCCACCGACACCGCTCAAGAGATGGATCGCCTTGGCAGCGCGATTGCACGAAACGCTGACCTGCTTGGGCATCTTTGGTGGCTTCTGTCCCTGCGTGCCATGCAGCATGACCATATTGGGAATCGACGAGCCTTGTGGGTTGATCAAGTTGAACGGCACGCCGTTCACGTCTCGGCTGTTCCAATCGGGCAGGACCAGCCGTTCGAGGTCACTGGCTTCGTCATTGAACATTCCTTTGGTGCTGACCACGTTGGCGACGGACTCCAACGGGAGGCGTATGAAATTGCGGGCGGACGGAGCGACGTTTGCGGAGGCTGCACTGACCGGCGGAGCAGTGATCGCCGCACTCAGGTCTGGTGTGGCTGACGCTCCTCCCATCCAAACGACGAGTCCCACCAGCAACGCAGCCACGGAGACTCCGCCACCGATCATCATCTTCAAACTCGGATCGATGCCCTTGGGCTTCTTGGAGGTCTTCTTTTTCTTGGCGATGCGTAGCGAAGGCAATGCGGACAGCTCACCGAACTCTTCCTCTTGAATCGCGAACTCGTCATCAGGCTCTGGTTGTGGAATGATCACAATCGTGGCCTTGGACAATTTCTTCCTCACCGTTGTGGGGGAGAGTACCAACGTGTTGTTGCCCACCATTGATGGGGCACCTTTGCTCGCAACACCCGATGGTTGTCGGCGAATCAAGCCGTTTCCCGCCGCGGTTGCAGCGGCTTCTGCGGCGACAGGCTGCGGTGCGGCATTGGAGTTTGATTTGGGCTGCACGCGGCTGTTGACTATGCTGGCAGCCCCTTTCGCGGAAACCATTGTCGGTGAGCGTGACGCGGATGTTTGGCTCGCAGAGCTGCCGGAGCGTGACGTTCCACTGGCACCGGAAGTCCTTTCACCGCTGTCGCCACGAATTGGCGAGACAATTCCAGCCATTTGGCCACGAACATTGATCTGCGCGAAGTCTGGGCTACGGCCCAACAGTGGCGCGAGCGATTCGCGCGTGTTCTTCAACACTTTCAAATCGAACGGCGGTGTCTGACGTTGAGCGAACGGCTTGAGCGCTTCGGCCACTTCCGCAGGAGTCTGCGGACGGTCCTCGCGCTTCTTGGCCAACATGCGATGAATGAGCTTTGCGAGTTCTTCCGGAATGTCTTTGACCAATTCGCCAATCGGTTGCGGCGGCGTGTTTTGATGTTTCAGCAGCTTCTCGGCCGAACTCTTGCCGGGACACGAAAGCTGTCGAGTGGCCAGAAAATAAAAGACTCCGCCGAGAGCGTAGATGTCCGCGCGCGTATCGACATTGTGGCTGTCGATCGCCTGTTCGGGAGCCATGAAGTCCACAGTTCCGATTTGATCCTGGCAGGTTGTCAGTGAGTCGTTTCTGCGTTCTTCTTTGCTGACGGCGAGCCCCAAATCCAAAATTTTGACGACTCCGTCGCGATCAATCAGCAGGTTGCCCGGCTTCACATCGCGATGCACGAACCCTGCTTTGCGAGCCGCCTCCAAACCCAACGCCGCTTGCAAACAGTAATCCGCCGCTTGTGCCCAACCGATCGCGCCGTGGTTCTCGATTTGATAGCCCGCATCGATCCCTTCGACAAATTCCATGCTGATGTACGGGATGCCGTCGAGTTCGTCGAAGTCGTAAGCCTGAATGATATTGGGATGATTGAGAGCCGCGACCGCCTTTGCTTCGCGAGCGAACCGCGCCATCGTATCGCCTCGATTCTTTCCCACTCGAGCGATGACTTTCAGTGCCACCAGGCGCTGCATCGTGATCTGCTCGGCCAAATAGACCTTGCCCATGCCTCCCCGACCCAGCAGGTCCAACAGTTTGTACTTGCCGAGATAAAATCCCTCGGACGCTCCGGACAACAACCGTTGAGCTTGAAACGCCGTCAACAAATTGCCCTTCAACATCGCTCGTGCCAACCGCTCGGGGCTAGGAACCTCGTCGCACAAAGAGGGGACTTGTTCTTTGACCTTTTGCAGGACGCTGTCGCTCAGCAGTTGGCTGCACTGCAACAGATCCAAGAATTCAATCACGTTGGTCGGCGCGGGCATGGAAACGACCCCGAAACAAAGCTGGAGAATGAGAGGGCAAGAAATGAGTCTGCCGAACGGCATCGCACCAACTCTAGGTCAACCCTCCTTCCCCGCAATCAATTTCCGCTGATACTCGCTGGTAATGGTCCTCCGGCGCTGGAATAACCAGAACAAATCCGAAAGCGTGAGCGAGGGCGAATGCTTCACCAATCATGGATCACAGAGGGGATTGAACGTCATTCGGAGCGCTCACCCAATGGCACTGACTTTGTCCCCTTTCGCTCCGCGACAGGGCGTTCTTTCGCGGAGCGAAAGACGACTATTTCATCGCGGCGAGCGCTCATTTGCACGACGCGAAGGCAGCCTCTACCTTCCCCCCTCACCGTCGTCTGCGATCACGTCCTCCCTGTTCTTCGGGAACTCTGATGATCCTCTCCGGCAATGAAATCAAAACGCAACTCGGCAAGAACATTGTGATTGAGCCGTTCGATGAGAGCTTGCTCAATTCCAACAGCTATAACTTGCGCCTGCACAATGAGCTGTTGGTTTACGAGGAAATCGTGCTCGACATGCGGCGGCCCAACCGCTTTCGCCGCTACACGATTCCGCCGGAAGGGTTCGTGCTGAATCCCAACCAGCTTTATTTGGCCCGCACGGTCGAGCGGACGGAGACGCACAATTACGTGCCGATGCTCGAAGGCCGCTCGTCGATCGGTCGGCTGGGCCTGATTGTGAATGCGACGGCCGGGTTCGGCGACGCCGGATTCTGTGGCTACTGGACGCTGGAAATGCACGCGATCCAGCCCGTCCGAATTTACCCGGGCGTGCCGATCTGCCAGATCTTTTACCACCAGATTGTGGGCGAGATCACTGAGTACCACAGCGACAAATACCAAAACAACCACGACATTCAGCCAAGCATGTTGTTCAAAGAGTGGGAGTCGCAGCGCGATCCGCAGATGCGATTGTCGTTTGGCGAGACGCGGCCCGAGTGAACCATGAGTTGAGGAATTATCGGGATGAAGTCGTCGGCAAGGAGTGCCCAGAGCGCTTGGTTGGTTGAGAAGATTATCTCCGGCGGACAGACCGGAGTTGATCGGGCCGCGTTGGACGTAGCGCTGGAACTCGGCATCCCCTGTGAAGGCTGGTGCCCACGTGGCCGCCGTGCGGAAGACGGAGTCATTCCGGAGCGATATCCGCTGCAAGAGGCTCCGACTTCCAACTACGCCGATCGGACAGCGCTCAACGTGCGCGACTCCGATGCAACTTTGATCCTCGCGAAGTCACCGTTGCGCGGCGGGACCGCGTTAACTCAGAAGTTCGCTGACCGTTATCGCCGACTGTGCCTTGTCGTTGATCCGCGTGACGCAAAGTCATCAGCGATCGTTCTCAAATGGCTGACTGCCAATCACATCAAAGTGCTCAACATCGCCGGACCAAGAGAGAGCCTGCGGTTCGATGTTACACGTGATGCGGCCAACTTTCTGCGGCGTTTGTTGAACCGAAATCCGGTGGCGAAAACGATAGAGCCAGAATTGGTCGTTGGACATTGTTAGCCGGGATTATTCAGGGTCCGAAAGTACCCCTACGCGTCAGCGTGGGCGTCGTCAGGGTTCGCCCTCGCTCACGCTTCGGGTTACAT
>JANNDA010000596.1:0-1640 GCA_031387195.1 Planctomyces sp.
CACAACGGTGGTCGATAAGTTCGATCGGTTCCTCGAATACAACACGACGACGACGCAGTCCGACTACGGCGAGAAGTTTTTCTATCTGCTCGATTTCTTGCGTGTGGAAGCGGACTACGACCGTGACGCCTGGAATTTCACGCCACTGAATCTGACGCACCAAGTTCTCTGCCAGTGGAATCTCCCGGATGCCGTCGATACCTGGGAGCGAAGTTTTGAAAAACGAGCTCGCGAGTCGGCCACGACACACCTTCGTCGGCTTCATGCGATCGAACGCAAGTACGGCATGAGGCTCCCGGCAGTGAGTGACCGGTTGAATGAGCACTTCACGAAGCCGCTCTCCGTCAATCGGATGTTGGCCTTGCTGCCGCAGGTCGTTGAAGACGCGAAGGCTCAACGCGCCGAGTCACCGTCATTTGAGTTGCTGCGTCGTGAAGTCGATGCGTATTTGGCCGACAGTACCGGTTCGGGCATTGAACTCCCGGCGTGGATGCAGAATCTCGAACGCGAAGTCTCACGACTCAACTTACCCTCATCAGCCAGTTCTCCGACGGAGGCGGAGTTCAACGTCGCTCCACGCACGGTTGAATTGTCCGATGTCACGAAGCAGCTCGATAACTGGCAGCACCTCACGCCGAAAAAACGAGCCGGTAAAAAGAAGCCGCCGGAACAGTCATAACGCAACCGGAGGATGGGCACTCTTGCCCGTCGTCTGCGCACAGCAGCAGCCCGGCTCATTCACGCAACGGCAACCAATAATCGCCAGCAGCGCGCCGATCGGCGGTGCGATCAAGTAGATCCACAGATTGTCCAATCGCAGCGACACAACGGCTGGCCCCAACGAGCGTGCCGGATTCATCGACGCCCCGCAAATCGGCCCAGCAAACAATGCTTCCAGCGCCACGACCGCACCCATCACGACACCCGCCCATTGTGCTCGATCTTTCGGACACACCGAAAAGCTGAGGGCGACAAACATCAACAGCCACGTGAGGAAGACTTCCAGCACAAACGATTGCAGCGATGTCCCAGACGGAATTGTGGCTCCCAGTGTCGCGTGATCGGGAAACAAAAAACGCAAGAACAAACTGGCCAGTAACGCGCCAACGCATTGACTGATGACGTACGGGATCACGTTTCGACCTGCAAACTTTCGGGCGACGAACAAACCGAGTGTGACCGCCGGATTGAGATGCGCGCCGGACACGTCACCGACAGCGTGGGTCATCGCGAACACGATCAAGCCGAATGTCAGTGCAATTCCCAAATGCGTGATTTGACCGCCGCTCACATCGTTGATCACGATCGCCCCTGTCCCCGCGAAGACCAACGCGAACGTCCCCAAAATCTCCGCCATGAGCTTTCTCATCACCACCTCCAGAACACTCACGCGTTTCACCGTGTCAACTCGCGCGGACTCTGCCGCATCGCACCCGTTCTGTCAATCAGTGGAATACCGCGTTCATCTCTGAGACATTCCGGCGATCGGGGAGCGTCAACCCAATGGCACTTACGTTGTCGCCTTTCGCTCCGCGAAAGAGCGTTCTTTCGCGGAGCGAAAGACGACAACGTTCAGTCGCAAGCCACAACGTGAGTGCCATTGGGCTTCAGCCCCCCGCTCGCCTGTCGAACAGTTTTTG
>JANNDA010000645.1:0-2195 GCA_031387195.1 Planctomyces sp.
TCACCACGATGCCCGTCGGCACGTCGATTGGTGAGCACACTCACGCCATGGATGAAGAAGAGTTTTATCTCATCCTGAGCGGCAGTGGCCGAATGCGGCGGGACGGCGAAGAGTTTGATGTCGGTCCCGGTGATTTGATTCGCAATCGGCCCGGTGGAACACACGGCTTGACCAACACGGGATCGCTGCCGTTGCAACTGTTCGTCTTCGAGGTGCAAGCATGATGCAAGCGCTGATCATGGCGGGCGGACGATCGGAGCGGATGCGGGCCTCGTTGGGGCCGGCTCACAAGGCGTTGGTTCGAATCGAGGGAGTGCCGTTGATTGAGCGGAATCTCGTGACGTTGTTGGCTGCGGGGGCACGGGACATCACTGTCGCCGTCAGTCAGAACGAAACGGACATCAGCGCTTATCTCGCGAATCGCGGACAACAGTTGGCCGCCGCTGCGGAGGCTCGGCTGGAGTTGCTGCGTGAAACCGAGCCGCTGGGAACCATCGGAGCGGCCGGCGTTGTTGAACTGCGTGCGGCAGCGCTCTTGATCATCAATGTGGACAACCTGACGAGTCTGAATTTGCGAAAGTTCGTCAGTCAGCACATCGAGTCACAAGCCGTGCTGACGGTCGCAACTCACTTCGAGACGTTTCAAATTCCGTTTGGTCAGGTCGTCATCGACCAGGGCGACATCGTGGAGTATCGCGAGAAGCCACGCTTGCCGGTGTGCATTTCGAGCGGGACTTACGTGCTGAGCCGTTTCGCCTGCGAGCTGATCTCGCGCGGGCAGCGGTTGGATATTCCAGCGTTGTTCGAGCGTGTGCGGGCCAGCGGAGGTCGCGTGGCCGCGTTTCCACACGAGGCGGCTTGGATCGACGTGAATGATGCCGAGGCGGTGCGTCGCGCGGATGTTTTGGTCGCCACTCATGGAGCCGAGTTCAATGCCGGAACGAGTCCGAGTTTTGTCAGTGCTCAATAAGCTGGGCTTCGGCGGTCATGAGTATCGCCTGCTGTCACTGGCCAAGACCATCGACCGCGACCGCTTCGATCATTCTGTGATCACGTTGACTCGCGATCCAGAAGACGTGTCGAACCACGGAGCAATGCACGCTCAGTTTGTTGCCGCAGGCATCTCGGTCGAGAATTTGGGCCAATCGCAAAAATTCGCGGCAGGAGGACCGATCGGGCTGTCTCTCATGGGTAAGTCATCGTTGGGCATGGCGCGGTCGATCACGAAGTTAGCTGGGTTGATTCGGCAGCGACGGATCGACGTCGTTGAAGCGCATCACACTTGGGCGATGTTTGCGGCGGTGATGGCCGGGAAATTGGCCGGGGCTCGCAGCGTGATCACGGCCTATCACACGCGTCCGTGGGAATCGGTCTGGATGCGCTGGCCGGGGAAGATCACGTTCGGCTGGGCAGATGCGATCGTGACCGATTCACACGCTCGTCGCGGCGATATCGCAGACTGGTCCTCACTGCCAGCCACGAAAGTTGTCGTCATCCCCAACGGCGTTGAGCCGCCTCAGTCCTCGCGCCCGGCGATCGAAGTTCGGCGAGCGTTGGGGCTGCCGCTTGATCCGTCGATCAAAATCATCGGTCAGATCAGCGGCATCGTTCCGAGTAAAGGGCATGAGATCCTGCTGCAAGCCGCCGAGCGATTGTTAAAGCACGAGGCCAACGTCGCGTTCGCGTTCGTCGGGTACTCGCGTGGGCAAGACGCCTACGTGGCGCAATTGCGACAGCGGATTCAGGAACTCGGTTTAGCCGATCGGATCGCGTTGGTCGGATATCCTGGACCGATCGGTGATGTGTGGAATGTGATCGACATTCACGTGCATGCTTCGCTGTTCGACTCCCTGCCGAATGCGATCATCGAAGGGATGTCGTTGGGTAAGCCGGCAGTCGTGACCGCTGTGGGTGGGATTCCAGAAATCGTGACTCACGAGGAGACTGGTTTGGTGGTTCCGCCCGGTGACGCAGCGGCCTTGGAAGTCGCGTTGACCAAGTTACTCAAGTCACCTACGTTCGCCTTTCGCTTGGGTGAAGCGGCTCGTCGTCGGCATCAAGAGCGGTTGCGTCCCGAGCACATGACAACTTCGATGGAGCAGTTGTTTTTGAGGCTGGCGGGGTAACAAATCGCGGCGAAGCGGCAATCAAAGTAACCCGAAGCGTTAGCGAGGGCGAACGCTCCGAGAGACTGA
>JANNDA010000363.1:0-3953 GCA_031387195.1 Planctomyces sp.
AGTCGTTCGCCAGGACCACGGCGTCCCCCCAGCCGCTTCCGGTGACGCCCAGCTCGGATATATGCTTTTTGCATGGCTGAAGGGTTTGTAGTGCGACACACTAACCCAAAGCGCCAGCGAGGGCGGACGCTCCAAGTGACCTGAATTTGAAGTTCCGTGAAGCGCTCGTCCTCGCTGGCGCTTCGGGTTAGTGTCCGCGATGCTCTCCCGCCAATGTTCCCACCCGTGTTTTGCCCCCCCATTTCTCAACCAGGAGACCTCCCATGAAATCGTTCGCCCTCACTCTCACCTGTGCGTTGTCGATGGCGTTGTTCGCCGGTGTGTTCGTGTCTGCCGAAGAAAAAAAAGCGGACGTCCCGCCGCTGCTCAAGCATGAAATGAAGTCGTTGACCGGCAAGAAAGTTGACCTCGCGAAGTACAAGGGCAAAGTGCTGCTGGTCGTCAACGTCGCCAGCCAATGCGGCGCGACTCCGCAGTACAAGCCGCTCGAAGTCCTGCACGAAAAGTACAACGAGAAGGGTTTGGCGGTCCTCGGCTTCCCCTGCAACCAGTTCGGCAAGCAAGAGCCAGGCAACGACGAAGAGGTCGCCGACTTCTGCCAGAAGAACTACGGCGTGAAGTTCGACATGTTTTCCAAGGTCGATGTGAATGGCGACAAAGCTGCTGACCTCTTCAAGCAACTCACAGCGAAAGACGCCCTCGTGAAAGATGCCGGCCCAGTGAAATGGAACTTCGAGAAATTCCTCATCAGCAAAGAAGGCAAAGTCGTCGCCCGCTTCCGCACTGGCGTGGAACCGGATTCGGAAGACATCGTGAAGGCAATCGAAGCCGAGTTGGCGAAGTAGTTCATGGAGGATGGGCACTCTTGCCCGTCTTTAGGTGTTCGCAAGAAGCGGGACGGGCAAGAGTGCCCATCCTACGCGGCGCTCGGCGTGAGCCTCTTGGTCCCGCCGTGCCCCGCACTTCAGCAGGAGTCTCACTCATGACGACGCTCGTTCAACGTCGCATTCTGTTGTTAATCGGTTTTAGCGTCGCGGCCCTCATCGCATGGCCTCGCGAACGTGCTGACTCGCAAGAGACACCGACATTTGATGCGGCGTCTGTCGAATTCTTTACCACCAAGGTCAAGCCGCTGCTGGAAGCTCGCTGCTTCGAGTGTCATGGGCCGGACACAAAAATTTTGAAAGGCGGGCTGAGTCTCGCGTCTCGCGCGGCGATGCTGCGTGGCGGCGATTCCGGCGCGGCGATTGTACCGGGGAAGCCCAACGAAAGTTTGCTCGTCAAAGCGATCAACTACGTTGACTTCGAGATGCCGCCGAAATCGCGGATGCCGGAAGGCGAAATCGCGATCCTCACGGAATGGGTCAAACGAGGGGCTCCGTGGTCAAAGATGGACACCCCGGCGAAAGAGGCGAAGCCGGAAGCGTTCCCGTTGGCCGAACGCAAAGCGAATCACTGGTGCTGGAAACCGATCGGGCATGTCGTACCGCCGAAAGTACGTCAGCCTTTCCAGGCTGACCCGAAGTCGAACTCCGCAGCCTTTCGTGACTCCGACAACATCGACCAATTCATTCTGGCTAAGCTCGAAGAGAACGGCTTGTCGCACGCCGCTCCGGCTGACCGCCGCACCTTGCTGCGGCGAGTTTATTTCGCCTTGATCGGCCTCCCACCGACGCCGGCCGAAGCGGATGAATTCGTCAACGATCCAGCGCCGACCCGCGAGGCACTCGCGCGTGTTATGGATCGCTTGCTCGACTCGCCGCACTTTGGCGAACGCTGGGCGCGGCATTGGCTCGATTTGGTTCGGTACGCTGAAACGCTCGGCCATGAATTCGATTACCCGCTGCATCACGCGCATCAATATCGCGACTACGTGATCCGCGCCCTCAATGCCGATGTGCCGTATGACCGGTTTGTCGTCGAACATGTCGCGGTGGATTTGTTGCAAAGTAGCCCTCACGCTCCGCGTGAGAACAGCCGAGCGCGCAGTGAAACGTCGAACGCTTCAAAAGCGGCAACGACCTCAAACACACCTGACGCTCAACCGAGAAACGAAAGCAATTCGATATCCGGCTTTCCTCACGCGGAGCGTGAGGGCTACTTTGCTCGCCGCCATCCGACCGACGGCTTCAACGAATCGCTCCTCGCCACCGGCTTTTGGTTCCTCGGTGAAGACAAGCACGCGCCCGTTGATGCGAAGGGGGAGCAAGCCGCTCGGATCGACAATCAGTTGGACGTGTTCTCGAAGACGTTCCTGGCGATGACTGTGGCCTGCGCGAGATGTCATGACCACAAGTTTGATGCGATCTCGACGCGCGACTATTACGCGCTGGCTGGGTTCATGCAGAGTTCGCGGCGGCAGACAGCGTATCTCGATCCCGAAGGCAAGATCGCCGCAGCGGTGGCGGAGTTGAAGCTGCGACGCGCATCTCAAGCTCTTGGCGAGCGGGGCGGCGTCAGCCCCCCGGTCATTTCAGCGAGCGATTCACAATCAAGCACGTCCAAGCAAACCGGGGGGCTGACGCCGCCCCGCTCGCCGGACTTCGACAAATACCTCCTCGCCGCGCGTGAGGTGTTACACGGAATTCCGAAGCCAGACGACCGCGCGAGTGACTCGACGGTGGCGGACGAAGTGTTCGAGGATTTCGAGGCGGAGCAATTCTCCAGCAAGTGGGTTGCGGAAGGTGCGTCGTTCACGCGAACCGAAGCGGGAGCGGCGAAGAATCAGATGCCGGTCGCTGGATTTGAAGGACAGCGGTTACTGAATTCGTATCTGGGCAGCGATGACAACACCGGCAAATTGACCTCGAAGCTAATCGTCATCCGTCATTCCGCGATCCGCTTTTTGATCGGCGGCGGCAATCACACGGGCAAGACCTGTTTCAACTTGAAGGTCGGCGGGCAGGTCGTGCAAACCGCGACTGGAAAGAACGACGAGCGACTCGAACCAGCCACGTGGGACGTGACGCAATGGCTCGGCAAAGAGGCGGTGCTGGAAGTCGTTGATGAGCACAAGGGTGGCTGGGGACACATCAACCTCGACCAGATCGTCTTCTCGAACGGCTAGGGGCTGACGACGCTGCGAGCAGTCGAGCTTGTCGCCCGCGAACGAAACTTGGATTTGAACACGCTGCGTCGCTGGGTTGGCGAGCTGCAGTCCGACGCGGTCAAATCGCCATCTCACCCGCTGTGGTTGTGGCACGAGTTCGCTCAACTCCCGGCTGACGAGAGTGCGAGTGAAAAGTTCGCCGCCAAGAAACAGCAACTGGCCGAACGCATCACCGTCGAACAGAAACGTGCGGAAGAAACTGCGGCGAAGTCCGAGCTGTTCACGAGTTTTTCGTCCGTGAAGTTTGTGGACCTGCAGAACGGCCGTGACCAGATTTCAAATCTGAAATTTGAAATCTCAAATCCCGATCACTCGTGGTTCACCACCGGTTGGTCGTTCGACGACGGGCCAAACGCCAACGGCATCGCTCACAGTGGCGAACTGCATCCGCGACTGCGCGGTGTGTTGCGATCGCCGACATTCACGATCACGCAGCCTCAGATTATGTATCGAGTCGCCGGGAAGAACGCGCGCATTCGATTGGTTCTCGACGGCTATCAGATGATGGATTTCAGCGGCCTGTTGTTCGGCGGGACGACGTTTGAAGTCAACACCGACGGCAAATGGATCTGGCATCGCGAAGCAGGAGATCTGCAAAACCATCTCGGCCGCCGAGCCTACATCGAATTGATCGACGACGGCGACGGCTGGATCGCCTGCGAAGAGATCCGCTTCACTAACGGCGGGCCGGAACCGATCGCGGCACCGCATTCCAACCACGCCAAGCTACTGGCCGACCCGGCTGTGGGATCGGTCGATGACTTGGCGAAAGCGTTTGCTCGCCTTGGCGAACGGGGCGGCGTCAGCCCCCCGGTGAATAGCCTCATCGCCGATTCAACCGGGG
>JANNDA010000664.1:0-2341 GCA_031387195.1 Planctomyces sp.
GCCTGCCTGCAAGAGATCCCGGGGATCGCACGGATGCTTTTGGAGAATGGTGCTTCACCCGCCCAAGCTGACGCGGACGGCAATATTCCTCTCCACTTGGCGGCACTCTGGGGAGCACCCGAAAGCCCGCGTTCGACACGAGCCGTTGCACGGTCTCGGGACTGACGGCATCGCCTTCGACGGTCAGGGTTTTGTCGGGACTGCTGGTGTTGACCGACCAGCGTTGAATCGACGGCTCGCCGTTCAAGTGCGGAGTCACCGCCGCCACGCAATTGCCGCAGTTGAGGTTCGTTCGATACTGCCGCGTGCTCATGTTTGCTCCCGACTGTGATGAAATCGTGGGATAGGCTTCCAGCCTGTCGTTTTTCCATGCGAATTCGACAGGCTGGAAGCCTATCCCAGTGCGCTTGTAAGTGGATCGAACCGGCGAGGTGCAAGTCCTCGTCAAAGTTGGGTTTGAACTTTGTATCCGAACGTAACTGCGTCGTCGTGAGGCGGGGTGGGGAGCAACGGGAGGAGAACGACCAGTCCGTAATGCAAGTGAACTCGATTCGGCCAGTCGTTGTGGCGAGCCCGCTGGCATGCGGCGAAGCCCAAGACGCTATGAGCCTCGCGAGGGGTGTTGTCCGGGACCGCCCGGAACAACGCGGTAGGTCCGAGACTTAAAACCAAACCAGGGATCTCGGAACGACGAAGGGTGGTTGGAGACAGAATGGTCGGAAGATTCGATCGCATGAAACAAGGAGACCTGTTGAGACAGGATGGTGTTCATCGTCCCAGACGGCGAACCAGGAATGGATTAAGCGCCGCAGTGTGGATGCGAAGAGCCACTCAACAGGAGTCAGAGGACGCGTAGTAGCGAAGAAGTCGGGTAACGCCGATGGAGCGAAGGCAGTCCAGGAAGATGGATGTCGAATGACTCAGCAATCGGAACAAAAACCAGTGTCAGTGCCGCTGGCTCAACAAGCTGGAGATGTCTCATCGCGCTGGCGATGGGTCGCACCGAGCGCTTGGACCGTTCGCATGTTGGAGGCCCTCGAACAGGGGGCGAAAGGAACGAAATGGTTCAGACTGATTGACAAAGTGTTCTCCGAGCGGAATCTGCTGGCAGCGTTTCAGCAAGTCGCCAAGAACGACGGCGCGGCGGGAGTCGATCACGTCAACTGCGACGAGTTCGAGCGGCAGTTACCAGACTCGGTTTGGGAACTGTCGGACTTGATCAAGTCGGGGACGTTTCGACCTCAAGCCATCAAGCGCGTCGAGATCCCGAAACCTGGATCAACCGAGAAGCGTCCGTTGGGCATCCCGACGGTTCGTGATCGAGTGGTGCAGGCGGCGATCGTCAACGTGATTGAGCCAATTTTCGAACGCGACTTCGCTGAGCAAAGCTATGGGTTTCGTCCCGGACGTGGCTGCAAAGATGCTTTGAGGCGTGTCGATGAACTCATCAAGTCCGGCCATGTGTTTGTGGTCGATGCCGATTTGAAGGGCTACTTCGACACGATTCCTCACGACCAATTGATGGAGCGCGTGAAAGAGAAGATCGCCGACGGCCCTGTGCTGAAGTTGATCGAGAGCTTTCTCAAAGCGGACATCATGTCGGAAAGTGAGCGATGGACTCCAGAGCGTGGCGCGCCGCAAGGCGCGGTCCTGTCTCCGTTATTGAGCAACATCTATCTCGACCCGTTGGACCACTTGGTCGCAGCGAGCGGGTATCAGATGGTGCGCTATGCGGACGACTTCGTGATCCTGTGCCGAACGATGGAAGAAGCTCAACGAGCGCTCGACCTCGTGCGGGATTGGACCGAAGCCGCAGGACTCACGCTGCACCCGCTGAAGACGAAGTTGGTCGATTCCCGAACGGATGAGTTTTCTTTTCTGGGGTACACGTTTCGCGGGACCAAACACTGGCCCCGTGATAAGAGCCGTCAGAAGCTGAAAGACACCCTTCGCGAGCTCACCAAACGGACCTCGGGTGCGAGTCTGCCAAGCATCATCAAGAAGGCGAATCAATCCCTGAAGGGATGGTTCGAGTACTTCAAACACAGCAGCTACGCCAACGTCTTCCAGGATGAAGACGGTTGGCTGCGTCGCCGCCTGCGAAGCCTTCTTCGCAAGCGGATCAAACGCCGTGGCATCTCGAAAGGGATCACGGACAGCAAGCGCTGGCCCAACGTATTCTTTGCCAAGCAGGGGCTCTTCAGCCTGAAAGCAGCCCATGCAGCGGTCCTCCAACCCTCACTGAGGTAAGACCATCAACCGGAGAGCCGGATGCGGGAAATCCGCCCGTCCGGTTCGGAGGGAGGGGGGACCGAACTCAATCGGTTCTCCCTACCCCTAT
>JANNDA010000710.1:0-4284 GCA_031387195.1 Planctomyces sp.
GCGGCGCCCCCCTACTTCCCACTGGGGGATCACGCCACCCACACAGTTTCCGCCACCCTGTCCGGTAGGCGGCGCCTGGGTGTGTTCTGGGCCGCACCCACGCGCTGCCGCGTCGTGCTGGCAAGGCGAACAAATCGCAAAATATTCACGCTACGATTTCTCGCACGACGTGAGCCGGTTGCACGCCGGTCAGTTTCTCTTTCAGACCGTGTTCGTTGACGAATAGCTCTTCATGATTCAGGCCCAGCAGGTGCAGGATCGTGGCGTGATAGTCGGCCACGCTGACTCGGTTCTCGACCGCCGCGAAGCCGAGATCGTCTGTCGCGCCGAAGGTCGTCCCGCCACGAACGCCGCCGCCAGCGAACCAACAACACGCCGCGTTCTTGTTGTGATCGCGACCCGCTTTTCGTTCGTCCTTGTCTTTCGGTAACTGAGCAATTGGAAGCCGACCGAATTCGCCGCCCCAGATAATCAGCGTCTCGTCGAGCAGACCGCGTTGCTTCAGATCTTGCAGCAGTCCGGCGATCGGCAAGTCGGTGCGATCACAAGCGGCCTTCATGTCTGTCGCCAGCCCCGTGTGGTTGTCCCAAATCTGCGCGTTGATGAAAAGCTGCACGAAGCGAACGCCACGCTCGACCAAGCGTCGAGCAATCAAACAGCGACGCCCATACGAATCGGTCGTGGGACTGCCGATGCCGTACAGCGCTTGCGTCTGGGCCGTCTCCTGCGACAAATCGAGTGCGTCGGTCGCCGATATCTGCATCCGCGCGGCGAGTTCATAACTGGCGATGCGCGCGTCGAGATTCGGTTGAGCCGGACGTTGCCGCTGATGCAGTCGATCAAGCCGGCTGAGTAAGTCCCGTTGCATCCGAGCAATCTCCGGCAAGTCGGCAACCTCCGGACGCAGATTCAACACGGGGGAACCGACTGACCGAAACCGCGTCCCTTGATAGATCGGCGGCAGAAATCCCGCGTGCCAGTTCTCGACACCGTTGATCGGCAGTCCCAGCGGATCATCGAGCACCACATACGCCGGGAGGTTTTGACTCTCGCTCCCCAACCCATACACGACCCACGAACCGAGCGTCGGATAACCGGATGGCATCTGCCCTGTCTGAATGATGTAGAGAGCCGGCTCATGCGTGATGTTCGTCGTGTGCAGCGAGCGGATCAGTGCAATGTCATCGACGTGCCGCGTCAAATGCGGCAACGCATTCGAGACCCACATCCCGCACTCGCCATGCTGAGCGAACTTAAACGGACTGCGCATCAACGCTCCGGCGTCCGCCACATTCTCGACCTCGCCTGCGATCTTGCTGAAATACGCCTCCCCATGATGCCGGTCGAGTTCCGTTTTTGGATCAAATAAATCCATCTGACTCGGACCACCGTTCATAAAAAGGTGGATCGCCGATTTCGCCTTCGCCGGAAAGTGCGTCGGCTTCGGCTGCAAATCGGGCGAGCCGTGTTGCTCGGTCGCTCGCAACTCATTGCCGACCAGATGTAACAACGCCGCTCCATTCAGCCCGGCAGCGATGCTCGTGCAGAAACTGCGGCGGCTCATCTCCAGAACTCGCGAAGTCTGACCAGTCGTTTTCATTTCGTTCTCGCATTTTTCATCCGCAGACCGGCAAAGCCGCACTGCGGATGAAGAGCAGCAAAATCAACAGTCATTTCATCTCAGTCAACGTAAAGAAAAGTGGCCGAATTCATGATCGTGTGACAGAGGACTGCCAGCGCGCGGCGTGCCGCTTCTGGCTTTGAAGTTGCCCCCGCAGACGACGGCTTCGACCATTCGTCGGTCAGTCTTTCTAACGTTTGCAAACAGGCGTCTTGTTCGTCGGGATTCGGAGGCCGGCTGAGGGCGATGGCATAGACGCGCTGAATCTGTTGCGTCGGATCGACCCCCGCTTCGCGAAGCACTCGATCCGCAAATTGAGTTGCGAGCTCTCGCACGCCCGCGTCATTCATCAGATGCAACGCTTGCGGAGCGACAAGCGATTCGGAACGTTGCAGGCAATTCGGATTCATCGCAGGCAAATCAAAACTCTCCAGCAGTGACGCCGGATGTTTACGAAGCTGTTGCACGTAAACGCTCCGCCGTTTCCCGCTGAGCACGAGCCCGTCCGCTCGTACTTGCACCGCATCCGCTGGTCCGAATCGCGTCTCGTTCAACTGCCCCGCAACCAGCAGCAACGTGTCGCGGAGAACCTCCGCTTCCATGCGTCGCATCGGCATTCGCGAGAGCAGACGATTGTCGGGATCGAGTTCTTCCAGCGAACGGGGCGGCGACAACTCGGACTCGATCACAGATCGCTGACGATACGTGTTTGAGGTCATCATCACTCGATGCAGCGTCTTCAAACTCCAACCGTGTTGGACAAACTCGCGCGCGAGCCAATCGAGCAACTCCGGATGCGTCGGTCGGTCGCCGGTCTTGCCGAAGTTTCCGACACTCCGAACGAGACCCACGCCGAAGTGATGCTTCCAAACTCGATTAACCATCACCCGCGCCGTCAGCGGATGATCGGGCCGCGTCAACCAGCGAGCGAACGCCAGCCGCCGCCCGGTTGACTTCGCGCCAGGAAACGGAGGCTGAACCAAGTAACCCGAAGCGTCAGCGAGGGCGGACGCTTCACGAGACTCTGATTCCGAAACCGGAGCGTCAGGAAGCGCTCGCCCTCGCCCACGCTTCGGGTTACTTGGGCGACACAGCACCGCTGGCGGACCAGCCGTCACCAACGAACCGGCGATGTTGTGATCGCCACGACGATAGATGTATGTCGGCGACGGATCGCCCCGATCCCACAACGCCATGATCCGCGGTTCGATGCCTCGTTGAGCTTCCAGTTCTTTGATTCGCTTCTCGATGTCGGGCGATTGCGGGCCGGCTTTGAGCGAAGTGATCTCGTCGAGCAGTCGTTGACGACGTGACCGCTCCGCAGTCATGACGTGCGGCAGATATCGCTCGCCAAATCCGGCGCTCATCGCGCCGCCGTAAGAGATTAGTTCCGGCTTCAACCAGTCGTGTTCGTCATACGCCCCTTTGAAGATTGCCACCAAGCGGTAGTAATCGCGCTGCGGGATCGGATCGAACTTGTGGCTGTGGCAGCGAGCACACTTCATCGTTAGCCCCATCACGCCAGAACTGACGACGTCGATCACATCGGCCATGACCTCCAACCGATCCGGCACAAAGCCAGTCAAGTTGGCCCACGTCGGATCGGGAGCCATTCGCAGAAACGCGGTCGCGACAAGATTGTCTTCGAGCTCCTGAGTGATCTCCGTCGCATGTTCGTAGTCGGCGAGATCATCCCCCGCGAGCTGTTCCTGCAAAAAGCGGTCATACGGCTTGTCGGCATTGAACGAGCGAATGACGTAATCGCGATAACGCCATGCGAACGGTCGCGGCAGATGCTGCTCGCGCCGCCCTTCACAGTCGGCATACCCCGCGACGTCCAGCCAGTGTCGCCCCCAACGCTCGCCGTATCGCGACGACGCCAGTAACCGGTCGATCAACTTCTCGTAAGCATCAGCCGCGTAATCGGCGAGGAACGCATCGATCTCGCTTGGCTCCGGCGGCAGACCGGTCAAATCAAACGCCGCTCGGCGAATGAGCGTCAGCCGATCCGCTTCCGGCGAGAGCGACAAACCTTTTTCTTCGAGCTTCTGCAACACAAACGCATCAATCGAATTTCGGACTCGATCCGCGTGTTTCACATTCGGTGCGGTTACTGATCGAGGCGGTTGAAACGACCAGAACTCGCGATCCTGCGCACGTACCAGCGGATCGCTCGACGTCCCCGCGAGGTCCGGTTCCTCAGCCGCTTCCGGAGCACCGAGTTCAATCCACCGCGTGAGCTTCTGGAGTTCTTCCGCTTCCATCGGCTTCACAGAAACCTCAGTCAACCGGGATCGAGGCGGCATCTCTTCGGCTCGAATCCGCTTGAGGATCAAACTCTCATCCCGCTTCCCCGGCACAAACACCGGTCCCGACTTGCCTCCCTTCAACATCGCCGCGCGCGTCCGCAGATCGAGCCCCGCTTCCTGTTTCTGCCGACCATGACAGGCCGTGCAACGCAGTAACAAGATCGGGATCACGTCATGCTGAGTGACCTCCAGCTTGTTGGCTGCGACTTCTTGACCCATTGCTGCGCCGCCATCGATCCAGCGGCGAATAAGTTCCACTTCTTGGTCGCTCAACGGATCTTTTTTCTCTGGCGGCATCTCGCGCTGGTGAACCATCTCGAAGAGCAAACTCTTCGCCGAGTCACCCGGCACGAC
>JANNDA010000712.1:0-2215 GCA_031387195.1 Planctomyces sp.
CGTTGCCGTCTCCGGAGTCGATCGTGTCGTTGCCGTCGTTGCCGAAGATCGAGTCGTTCCCCGCATCGCCGGTGATGGAATCTGCTTCGGAGCCACCGGTGGTCGTGTCGAGTCCGTCACCCCCGCTGAGCGAGTCAGTTCCCGAACCGCCGGAGAGCGAATCGTTCCCCGCTTCGCCGTTGATCGTGTCGGCACCGATATCACCGGAGACCGTGTCGTTGCCGTTGCCTGCCAAGATGCTGTCGTCGCCGTTACCGCCGGTGATCACGTCGTTCCCGTCACCGCCTCGGAGTCCGTCGTTGTCGTCTCCGCCATCCAGCGAGTCGTCACCCGCCTCGCCGTTGATGCGATCAACACCGGCACCACCGAACATCGAATCGTTGCCGAGTCCACCCAGCAGCGTGTCGTTGCCGTCACCGCCGTCGAGCGTGTCGTTACTGTTGCTCCCCGTGAGCGAATCATTGCCGACTCCGCCACTGAGCAGCATCCGCACGTCACCGATTGATACTCCGGCCGCGCTGATCACGTCATCGCCCACGCCGCCATTGATCGTCAGCACGCTGGCCACAACACCCGTCAGACTGCCAACCGTGATCGTGTCATCGCCGTTGTTGCCGTTGATGGTGACGTAAGTGATGCTCGACGAGACCACCAACGTGATCCCGCTCTCGGCGACTGTGAGTTGCCCGGCAACGTTCTTGCCCACCGTGAAGAGATTGCTGGCTCCCGAGCCGTTGACGACGACCGCATCGGCACCGGCTGTGCTCGACAGCGTGTCTTTGCCGTCGCTCGCACCGTTCCAGACGAACTGATCATCTCCGGCCCCGCCATCGACGATGTCGTTGCCCCCTTGGCCATCGAGCGTGTCATCACCATCTCCGCCGCTGAGCGTATCCGCGCCGGAGCCGCCCAGGATCGAATCGTTGCCGCTGCCTCCGCTGAGCGAATCGGTTCCGGCCCCGCCGTTGAGGGTATCGTTCCCCAATCCCGCGTTGAGCGTGTCGTGGCCGTCGCCGCCGATCAGCAGCACGTCGTTGGGCGAGCTGAACGTCGGGCCGTCGTCATCGCGGAGGGTGATTTGCAGCGACGTCGCCGTGAGCAATCCTCCGCTGGCTCCACTGAGATTGACGGTGAAGAACTCGGCCAGTTCGTCGCGAGTGTCACCCAAGATGGGGATGCTCGCGGTCCCCGATGTTCCGCCGATGGGGATATTGATCGTCGTGGTGGTCGCCGAGTAATCGCTCCCCGCGCGAGCGGAGCCGTCGGCGGTGCTCAGGCTGATGCTCACGGCCGCCGGTGCCGGCGAAGAGAGCGTCAGCGTCACGACCGCCAGCACGCTGCCGCTATTCCCTTCGTCGATCAGCACGTCGTTGACCAGCACCAACGGAGTGGGCACCCCGCCGTCGTCGTCTTGGATCAACCCGACCGCGCGGCTGTCGGTCAGAATCGCTCCCACCGGGTTGAGCAGGTTGACGAAGAACGCCTCGTCCGGCTCGATGAACACGTCGCCGTTGACCGGAATCGTGATCTGTTGCTGAGTCACTCCCGCCGCGAAAGTCAGAGTCGTGGGCGGGACCGCCGTGTAGTCCGGTTGCGCACCTCCCGCCGTCGCCGCGTCATCCGCCGTCCGGTATTGGACGGTGACCACGCTGTTGTTCCCCGCCGGCCGAGTCAGCGTGACGTTGAAGACAAAGTTCGTCGTCCCGGCATTCCCTTCGGCCAACGTGACATCGCTGATCGTCAACGTCGAAGCGGCAATCACGCCGCCGTCGTCATCCACGATCGTTACTTGCCCCTGCGAATCCGCAATCGTCACGTTCACAGGGTTCGACAGATTGACGAAGAAATTCTCGTTCGGTTCGTCGGTATTGTCTCGAATTGTTCGAAGCGAGACGGTCTGCGATGTGATACCGGCTGGCATCGTGATTGTTTGCGTTGGAGGATTCAGTGCGAAGAAGTCCGCTCCCAGAACAGCACTCCCGTTTGCGAGTGTCACGTCAAATGAAACTGGAACGGCTGACGGAGCTGAAAGTGAGAATGTGACGTTTGTCGTTGGAACATAGGTGGTGTTGAGATTCACCGAAATAGGCCCGCCGAGGCCCGTTGAAACCAAATCAAGTAGCCCATCGCCATTCACGTCTCCGAGACGGGGCTTTGCCAAAGAGATTGAAGAGGGGACAGATATTGGCGGTCCAAACGTCCCGTCTCCGTTGTT
>JANNDA010000718.1:0-6490 GCA_031387195.1 Planctomyces sp.
ATTTGGGACTCGATCATTGAGGAAACTGATCCTTGCGAATTGTCCGATGAGCAGAAGGCGGAGCTTGATCGCCGCATCGCAGCTCATCGAGATAATCCGAAGGCTGGCTCAACTTGGAGTGAGGTCAAAGCCCGATTTTGATGTCATTGACGAAACCGTTGTCATCGTCGTGGTGTTCCACGCTCGCCATAATTTGCGTCAGCTTGGGCACCACCTTCGAACTCACTAACCCGCTCACCGCTTTTAGATTTCAAATCACCATGACTCACCCCGTTCAGTTCCCGAATGAGCCCCGATCCAATGCCGCTCGGCAGATTGTCTCCGACCGTGAGGCGCTCGCGTTGAGGACGTTTACTCCGACTCAAGCGGTGCTCGCGAAGTCGGCGGGGGTGTTTCATTGGACTCCCGAAAATCGGCGGCTCTACGACTACAGCTCCGGCGTGTTGGTCGCGAACTTGGGACATAATCCAAAACGCTGGCTCGGAAGGTTGGCGGGATACATGGGCTGGTCGGCGGAGATGCTCACGCCAGCGACAGGCTTTGATGACTATTACCCGGCGGTGCCGTTGACGGCGTACAACGCCGTGACGGAAATCGAAACCCGCGCGACCGAGCGGTTGATCGCGAGTCTGCAAGCATCGCCGAGCGGAAGCCGGTTGCAAACGGTGATGTGGGCTGCGTCTGGTTCTGAGGCAGTGCAAAAAGCTTTGTGGGCCTGCCTGCATCGAGACGAATCACGAGACATCATTCTCGCCACGCGATACGGCTTTCACGGCAAAAAGGGTCTCGCCGGAGCAGTCACCGGTTGTGAGACCGATCACGATCGTGACCCGCGTGTGAAGTTCATCAGCTTTCCAATGGCCGAGGTCGATGACGTCAGCAAGTATGGTCAACAGATTGATCTCACCTCGTATGCCGCCGAGTTGGATCGAGTTTGGGCCGAGCACGGCAAGTGGATCAACTGTCTGATCACCGAGCCGTATCTCGGCGGCGGTGGCAGCTATCACCCGCCGATTGCGTATTTGAAGTTGCTTCAAAAATTCTGCCGGGCTCACGACATTGTCTTCATTCTCGACGAGGTTCAAGCCAACTTCGGCCGTTGCGGTCGGATGTATGCGTTCGAGTCCTACGGCCTCGAGCCGGACTTCGTGACGCTCGGCAAAGGCTTGGGCAACGGCGTCCCGGTCAGCGCGGCGGTCGGCCGAGCGGACCTCATCGCCAGCCTGAAATACGGCGAAGCCTCGGACACCTGGTCCGGTAATCCAATCGGTTGCGCGGCGGTTCTCGCCACGCTTGATGAGTTCGAAACCAACCCGATCCTCGAACACACGCGAGCACTCACGGCGGCCTTCTTCGAGGGCCTCAATCGTCTGAAAGAGACCGGCCTGATCGCGAAGGTCCGCGGCGAACGTGAGGGCCTCGTCTACGGGATCGAATGCGCCCCGCGCGGTTCGCTGACCGCAAACGATGTTGCCGTGCGAATTGTCGAAGCGTGTTATCTCGGCCTCGGTGAAGACAGCATCCATCTGCTCGGTGCGCTGGCCGGCAAGGTGCTGCGAGTGAGTCCACCGCTGACCATCAGCCGTGCAGAGGCCGAGACATCACTCAAGTTGCTGTATGACATTTGTGCGGAATTGTCCGAACGAATACCAGGATGATCTCACCGTACCCAGTTCACACGGAGGTCACAGTTTGCCGCCCGCATGGCGAATCTCGCAATTGGGCAGAAACTTCTTCAGCAACTGAGTCCCTTGGGGTGTCACACCGCTGCAGCCATTCACGTCAATGGTTCTCAGCTCCTTACTTCCCTTCAGGAAGCCCAGCGTTTTGTCGCCGACATGCTGGCAGTTGACCAGATAGAGTTCTTCCAATGATTTAATACTTCCGAGGCCAAGAGTTCCTTGGTCGGAGATTGTGTTGAACGATAAGTTCAATTTCTTCAGATGAACGATCCCTTTGAGGTTGGGGGCGAGTGACCGATCGGTGACTTCCGCCTGCCCGATATCGAGTTCCTCAAGGGTCTCAACTCCCTTAAGGAATTGTAGTCCTTGCTCACCGAAGCGAGTCTTCTTCGCATCGAGTACTCGCAGACCGGCTTCCGTTTTTTTGCGTTTCATGAATTGCATACCGCTGCCATTGATACTGGTGTAGGCAACTTTCAAAACCTCCAGACTCTTGAGAGTCCCCAAGACTTTGAAGCCATTGTCGGTGATGGCGCAGTAGTTCAGATTCAGGTCTTTGAGCAGCCCCATGTTGGCGAGAGGCGGCAGTTCGTTGTCTCCGACTTTGGTACTTTCCAGCGATAGCACTTCGAGCTTCTCGAATTTGGAAAGTGATTGCATCATCGGCAACGTCACCGTACAGCCAGCCAAATTGATACTGGTGATGTTAGGCAGGCCCTCAATGGCCGACAGCCCAGCATTCGTGATTTTGGTTCCCGACAAACTGATTGATTCCAAGGTCGTCAACTTTGCCAAATGTTTCACGCCTTCGTCGGTGACAGAAGAGCCGTTGAGATCCATTTGCGAGAAGGCGTCCTGCCCGCCTGTCAAGCCGCCGAGCCGTGCTAGGTCTGCGTCACCTCGCTCGTGTGGCGGTTTGTTCTTGAAATCGGAAATGACTTTTTGCGGATCCTCGACGACCGGTGCGACTTGGGCCACTGGAGCTGGTTGCTGCGCGGCAGCCTGTTTGGGAGTCTCGGTCGATATTGCTGCGGGCGTGATCTGGCCCTGTTGGGTCAATTCCTGAAAGGTCGGCACCTTCTCGCAGCCACTGCTGGTCATCAAAAACAAAGCCACGACAACCACGGCTCTTCCCGCGAGTGCGAAACAATCATGACGCATGGAATCACTCCTGAAAATCAGAAACACGTGAGCAAGAATTGAACGATACCGCGTGGGGTATAAGACATTAGCCGCTGAGTGACGGCCCTGTTCGAGGAAATAGGACTTCGCAACCGGCGATCGAAGGCGGGACGAAGCATACCCTACCGACTCATCAGGGCAACTCCTGGTTCGCGGAAATACCCGCCGGCCTTTCCTCATAGTCGTTGATTCGCAAAGTTGTGACTCGCGGTGTTTTCAGGACGTACCCCGGACTGGCGATCAACTCCAACGAGCCAATCACGGTACGCCAAGTCCAGGCTGGCGAGCAGCCGATCGGCACCAAGTACGAATGCATATTTCCGTCGGCTTTCAGAAAGAGCGTCGCCTCCGAAGGAGAGTCGCGAACATCGGAGGAAGCAAAGCGGATCGTGAGGCCCGCTGCGGACGATTCGCGAGAATTCATAGCGTGGGCGCTGACGGTGATTGAGAGATAGTTGATCTCTCGCGGATCAATCGAACCGCGGTATTGCCAACCGGATGGAAGCTCGACGGAATGTTCGATGCGCTGGCCGAGTGACGGCAGTCGCCGCTCTCCCCAGGTGAGCGGAAGTCGGCCACATCGCAGTGGGCCGTTGAGGTCGGCTGGGATCACGGTGAAACCCCGAAAGCCAGGCTCAGCCGGAACGAGGTATCCGGGTCGCTCGGCCGGGCGGTAGTGATTCAACACATGTTGGCTGATGATGAAATACCGCAGCGGTGACGGCACGCTATCGACTCCGATCATGACGTCCGCAGTGGGCAGCCCTGCTGTGAACCGTTGCTGCGGCTCCCAACCGACGGGAAGTTGCAGACTCCACTGTTCGCGAGCCACTATGGACGCTGGCCAGAGCACCAGACGCGGCGGATTCCGGAGCATGTCAGCAACCGCACGGCGCTGCTCCGACGGTGAGCCGATGCAGTGTGCCAATGGATGTCGCGTCGGGCCGTGACGTTGATTCGCCACATGAGCCAATGACTGCTCGATGGCCCAGAACGTCTCGTTCGGTCCTACCATTTGTGCGATGAACTCATCGCGCGGCAGAGGAAACTTTTCTTCTGACGACAGTGACGAGCAATACCGCACTAAATCGAACGGCCCGCGAGTGGCATGTTTCGTTGACCAGGCCGCAAGGACTCCCACCAGCAGCGCCAAACTGCGCCACTTCCACCAGGCCGACGCCAGCCGCTGACGGCCAGCAGCCCGAACGACTTCAAAAACACCGACCGCTCCTAGCGCGAAAGTCAAATAGACGGAGTCGCCGAGATGAAACTCATCCGACCTGCCCAGACCTCGATGCAGTGCGAAGAAATACGCCACTGTCAAAAAGCACCACGCCCGTTGCCGGCGCGGGCTGAGGGACGTCCAGCGAAACACCGTTGTCGTCGCAAGCAAACTCAATAGCAACAAGTTGCTGATGATGTCAAAGCGTTGTTCCGGAGACGTCCACGAAACGGGAATACCGATCGCCACATTGAAGTGCCGCGAATAATCGAACAGCAGTTGCCAATACGACAACGCCGATTCGGCCCCCTGCCACAGACCAATCACGACAGTGAATGGCAGGGTGGCGGCAGCCAAATGAGTCACCGCCATTCGCAAGCGTTGCGACAGTTCGGCCAGTGAAATAGAAAGTCCACAGCGTTCGCGAAGACTCGGAACCAGAAACGCCGTGACGCTGGTGGCCGCGACAAGAGTCACGAAAGCATCGAATCCAACGCATGCCGCGACTCCGCAGGAAAGGGCGGTCCATCCCAAACGCACTCGAGGTGAAATCAGCAGGCCCAATTGCACCGCTACTAATAAAACTTGCATCCCCTGCCGAGGGTCCAGCCGGCTGAGCGTCGCACACAGCAGTCCAGCGGCAAAACTCCAATGTGGTGAGCGAGTCCAAACCAGACTCAGCAAAGTCACCCCAGCCACAGGCAGGAATTTCAGCAGAGCCAGACTGAAAAGATATCCTTCAACCGTGGTAGGCAACACGATCCGCCCCAACAGACCCGCGTAGAACTCAAACGAACGCAGCGGAAACAGCTCGGAATACAACGCGCGCCCGTTCTCAAACTCCCATAAGCACGACAGCGTATAGCCGTCGTGGTATTCGTCGAGCACGATGCCCGCTCGCAAACTCGTCGGCAAGAATGCGAGCGACATTAGCAGCACGAGCCAGAGATGCCGCGCATGTGGTCGCTGGCTTTGCCGTAGAGTCCACAACCACGCCACCATGCCGACCATCAAAACGCCGAACCATGGACGAACCAGCACAAGCGGCAACGCCACCGCCATCACCGCCAACAGCAGCGGATCAACTCGAAAGGAGAACGGCAACTGGAAATTGACCCGGCCGAGGTCAGATACCTGGGACAACTGTTGTGGCCGGTCTCCTGACCGGGCCACGCGCGCGGCGAAAACCTCGCACATGACCTTGAAGCAAGACTCCTTTAGCAGCGCGACACATGACAGCGCTGCTCCGGCTCCCGCAAGCATCCGCGGAACCGCTTCCTGCCAGCGACCAGGGAGCCAGAAGATCATCGTCACCAACAACGCCATGAATCCCACGAACTCCAGCCACGCGGATGCCTGCATCGACTCCATCAAAATAGGATGAACTTCCTTGCGAACTTTCGCGCCCAAGATCAAGCAAACGGCTCCACACAGCGCGAGCTGTAATTCGTCGAACGGTGCCAGCCACGATCCACTGACGACCACCAGCAATGTCACTGCCAAGAACCCGCTTCGCAGGTACGCCATTTGACGAATGCCGCGCCGCGAAGCCGCCAGGACCACGAAGCTCGCAAAGAGTCCTGCGACATTAGCCATACTGAGTTGGCTGGAACCGATCAGTCCACGCAATTCCGGACTACCGAAAAGCCACGCGATCAATCCGCCGAACCACACCAACCACGAGCTAATTGGTCGGCAAATCAGTTGCGCCGCGATCGCTCCACTGAAATACGATCCGCATCCGCCGAGTAGTACCAGCGGCAGCAGGTTGACGTCCCGGCACCACGCAACCAAGCCCAATAGCGATAGCGTGCCGAACGCACTCCAGGCCGGATGAGTCAGTCTTGTTATCAGCGGGCGGAGCAAAATGGCTCCGACGATCGCCGCCACAAAGAAGGCGTAAAAGCCCATTTGCTCGGCCCGCTCGGAATAGCCTGTCACCAGCGGCAATCCCACTACTTCTACGGGATCACGGCAAGGAACAAACTGGCACACAGCCGCAGCGACCAATCCCGCCGCCACAAACACCACACACTGAAGAACTGCGGTGCCATCGCCGAGACGAGATGTTGAATCGTGATGCACAAGGAATCGACCAGAGGTCATTCCGATCGGCTGAAATGTTTCAGGGTGATTCATGGAAAAGCTTCAGCGCAGTAAAGTCGCGCTGGATGTGAGGGAAGTGTTTATCTCGCGACCAAAGTTCCTGACACTAACGGATTCCAGGTGTGCGTCGCTCGCCCTCACTGACCCAGCGTCAGTGCGGCTTGTCGAATTTCTAAGTTGTATTCGAGTGGCGTTTGGAATTCCCCCAAGCCCCCGGTTGGCAATGCCCCTGACTCCTTGGGATCAAGGGGTGTCACTAGCATTGCGATTGTTGGGGGCGAAGGGAGAGCGAACGCGT
>JANNDA010000733.1:0-12109 GCA_031387195.1 Planctomyces sp.
GTTGATCATTGGTCATTTGGGGGACGGGGGGAACGACAGGGACGGCTGTGATCGGCTCTTTTGTCTTCCCCAATGATCAATGACCAACGATCAATAACCAATCTCCTCCTCCTCCTCCTCGATCCCTACGACCGCCCCATCCTCCCACCGAACGTCCGGCTGCGAAGACCTTCCGGTTGACCCTCAGAGTTGGCCGTCCTACGTTACGCATCAGCCGATACCAATTGATGGCCGTCGTCGGCCATACCCACCTGACTCGGTTCCCACCCTCACCGCCGGAGGCCCACCTGATGCCGGCACGATCAGTCAGCACGCTTCAAAGTTTCGTAGAACAGGCGGCTCGCCTGTTTGTTTTTTGCGAGAAGTTAGGCAGGCGAGCCGCCCACCCTACAAAAAAATCAACGTTTCTTCGCGTTGTTCGTTCGCTTGTCGTGTTGGTTTTCACGTTCGCCCTGTCGGCGAACGCCGAGGCTCAAGAGCCGTTGCATCGGCGGATTGATGCGATCGTCAATGCGGCACCGCTGGGGCCGGTCGCGGGGATTTGCTCGGATGCCGATTTTGCGCGGCGCGTGTCACTCGACCTGCATGGCCGAGCGATGACCGGGACCGAGGCGAAAGCGTTTCTCGACGATCCCGCTCCCGACAAGCGTGCGAAACTGATCGACAAACTGGTCGCGAGCCCTTGGTTTGCTCGGCATCTGGCGAACAACGTCAGTGTCATGCTGATGGAACGCCGAGCAGACACGCACGTCTCGTTGGCTGAGTGGAACAAGTATTTGTACGAGTCATTCCTCGCCAACAAGCCGTATGACCAACTGGTCCGCGAGCTGATCGCGGCGGACGGCACCGACCCGGCCACTCGGCCTGCGGCGAAGTTCTTTCTGGATCGCACCGCCGAGCCGAATCTGGTGACACGCGACATCGGCCGTGTCTTCTTCGGCCGCGATTTGCAATGTGCTCAGTGCCACGACAGCCCGCTCGTGAATGACTTTTTGCAGGCGGATTATTACGGAATGCAGGCATTCGTCGTTCGCACCGTGATGTTCAATGACGAGACTGCGAAGAAACAAATGCTCGGCGAGAAGGCAGATGGTGACGTCGCCTTCACGTCGGTCTTCACGAAGGAATCGGGGGTCAGTGCTCCGCGAATTCTCGCCGGAACTTTCGTCGAAGATCCGCTTCTGCCGATCGGTGAAGAGTACAACGTCAAGCCAGCCGACAAGGTTCGTTCGGTTCCGAAGTACAGCCGCCGCGCGAAGCTGGCTGAGGCGATCACGACGACCAACAACGCGCAGTTCAATCGCAATATCGCCAACCGAGTCTGGGCGATGATGCTCGGCCGAGGGATCGTGCATCCGCTGGATCTGCATCATTCCGACAACCCGCCGACGCATCCGGAGTTGCTCGATCTGCTGACCGCTGAAGTCGTCACGGCCAAGTACGATTTGAAGGTGCTTATTCGCGAGATCGCGCTGACTCAGACGTATCAGCGAGCGGGCGAACTCCCCGCCGACTGGAATGCCGCGTCGCAACAAGCTGCCGCACTGTTGGCCGCGCTCGATCCAAAGCACAAAGAATTCGCCGCCGCGATTGATCAATCAAAGGAAACCGCGAAGCTGCCGGACGCAGAGTTCGACACCGCGAAGAAAGCGGTTGCTCCTGTGCGAGAGGAGTTGGGAAAAATCACTGCTGCCGCCATCGAGGCACGCAAACAATGGGACGCCGCAACGGCGGTGACCGCCAAGACCGAAGGGCAGATTGCTCCGAAAGCGGACCTTGCCAAGCCGATCTCCGAATCCGCTGCGAAGGCCGCCGAAGCTCTGGCGAAGTTGCCCAACGATGCTGAACTCAAGAAGGCAACCGAGTTCTTCCAAGCTCGCGCGACTGCGTTGAACACGGAGCTCGCCGCGTTGACGAAAGCTCGCGATGATCAAACTGCCGCTGCCAAGACGAAGGCCGATGCCTTCACCGTTGCCGCGACCGCTATCAATTCCGTCCGCGAAAAATGGGCCGCCGAGAAGGTGAAGCTCGATGCTGCTCGCGAGAAGCACGAGGCTGCTGCCGTCGTGATTCGCGTTCACACCGCCAACAAGAACGTCACCGCGCGACGGATCGCCGGTTTGAAAACGCTCACCGGATACAACGACTTAGTCGCGAAGGTCGTTGCCTCACAGACTGTGCAAGTCGCGAAACAGACCGAGCTCGCAACCGCACAACAAATGCTGACGCAAGCTCCCGACGAGGCGGCGAAGGCCGCTGCTCAAAAGGCCGTGACCGATGTGACCGCGCTGCTGGCGACGATTCAGCAACAAGCGAAGTCGGACGCTGACGTACTCGCCGCAACGCGCGAACAGATCACTCAGTTCTGCATCGAGCACTTTTACGTCGCTGGTCTCAAGCCGCTGACGCCGGAACAACTCGCCGCCAGCACGCTGACTGCTGCTGGCTACATCGGCATCCAAACGGCGAGTGCAAATACTGAACTCGACAAAGCTGCTCAAGCCGCCGCCGCAAAACCCGAAACGGCAGTCCCGTTGCCGCTCGGCGGACGCGAACGACAAGTCGAGGAGCACATCTTTGAAAAACTGATGCGTCCGAATGCTGGCCCATTCATCGCGATGTTCGGCGGTGGAGCGGGACAGCCTCAAGACGTCTTCTACGCGACCGCCGACCAAGCCCTGTTCTACGGCAATGGCGGCACGATTCACTCATGGGCCGGAGTGCTCGCCGCTCCGCTGTCGAATCAGAAAGAACCGAAGCTGCTGGCCGAAGAAATGTACCTCAACGTCTTCAATCGCTTGCCGACCGAAGATGAAATCGCAGCGGTGACGACTTACTTACAAACCCGCGCCGAGACTCGCGTCCCCGCTATCCAGGAAATGGTTTGGGGCTTGTTGTCGTCGTCGGAGTTCCGGTTTAATCACTGAGATGCCAGAGCTATGAAACCGACTGTGTACATCGAGACTTCGATCATCGGCCACTTAACGACCAGGCCAGGACGAAACGCAATCTTGGCCGGGCATCAAGAATCGACACGGCAGTGGTGGGAATTTTCGCGAGACCGATTTGAACTGCGTGCGTCACAATTAGTGATTGCCGAATCTCAAGCTGGCGATCCCACTGCGGCTGCCGAGCGGCTCCTGTTTCTGGAGCAACTGACGATCTAGGAGATTCTAGAGGTCGATGTTGAACTCGCTCAAAAGCTACTCAAAGTGGGTGCGCTTCCGACAAAAGCCGCCGATGATGCGTTGCATGTGGCAATCGCCGCCACGAATCAAGTGGACTACCTTTTGACTTGGAACTTGAAGCACATCAACAACCCGGCGACAAAGCCATTGATCGAAGCCACAATCAAGAAGGCCGGTTATTGGCCGCCGGTTATTTGCACGCCCGACGAATTACAGGAAGTTGAGTCATGACTCCCGCCCCGATTGATCCGATCGTTGAAGAACTCCACCAGTTTCGCGAGCACCACGCTGCCGCACACAACTACGATTTGTGGTCAATTTTTCGTGACTTGAAGGAGCAAGAACGGCTCGGTGGACGAGAACTCGTTCGCGAAGACAATCGAAGCGTCACGACTCATCAAGCATTGACGCGTTCGCGACAGGCAATTGTTTTGACCCGCCTTAATGAACCGACCAGCGACGAAGAAATGGAAGAATTCCGAGAGACATTGCGTGAAGTCCGAAACCAAGAGAATGGTCGGTACGCAATGTATGACGGCGAGGATACACAAGACGGCGGCTGCATTTAATTCAGCATTGGTCTCGGTATGAAAAATTGAAGTCAGTGTTGGTTTACTTCGGAGTTGATCATGGGCCGCGAAGAGGACAAGTTTCAAGCAAACATTTTCCACGGTGATGGTGTGGAGCGAGAACTTCTTGGCCTGCGGAATGTGTTCGAGAAGATCTACTCGCTGATGTGGTGGAGTTCGGTCGGCTTTTTTGGAGTCGTTGTCACGTTGACTTTTTGGCTGTTTTCGAGAGGGAGCGTGGAGTTCGTTATCAAGGCCGATTTGGTCCTGATCGCGGCGATGGCTGTCGCGTTTGTCTTATTTCGATGCCTTAAATGGTTGTTTGCCGATGTCAGTTCCAATTCGTTGCGGGCCGAAGTCGATTTCGTTCGTCCGACGTCAAGTGGCGAGGAAATGCTCGGACTCATTCCCGCCACAAACCTTGCCTCTGGAACCTAGCGTTCCCCAATAGGAGACCTTTGCCATGAAATGCTCGTATGCCTGTCAGTCGTCGGAGCACTTGATCGGTCGTCGCCAGTTCTTAGGGGGCGTTGCGGCGAGCGCGGGGGCGGTCGTTGGGGGCGGGATTGGTGCGCTGACTCGGCCGGTGATGGCGGAGCAGCTTGCCAAACAGCAGAAGCGCGTGATCGTGTTCAACATGCACGGCGGGTTGAGTCAGCTTGAAAGCTGGGATCCGAAGCCGGGGACCGACACGGGCGGGCCGTTCCGAGCGATCGCCACTTCACAGACTGGCGTGCATATCAGCGAACTGTTGCCGCAGACGGCCAAGCAGATGCACCGGCTGGCGATCATTCGCAGTATCAACACGAAGGAAAACGATCACGGCAAGGGTATGCACATGATGCTGACCGGGCGGAAGGAGACCCCCGGTATGGCGTTTCCACAGTTGGGAGCTGCCGTCGCAAAATCGTTGTCACCAGAGAGCGCGGGGTTGCCGGGTCACATCGTCATCACGCCGGGCGGGGGTGGTGGACGCGGAAATGACTCGGCCTATCTCGGCCCGAAGTACGCCAGCATTTCGCTGGGAAACGGTAACCCGCCGGCGAACTCGGCTCGACCCGAAGCGATTGCGGAAGCGGTCGATGCTTCACGGAATGATTTCCGCAAGCAGGCCAACGAGCGGTTCAATCTCAAACGCCGCACGGCGATGACCGACGCTTTCGTGCAGAGCTACGATCAGGCTCAGCAGATGATGGCTCAGCGCGATGCGTTTGACGTGACGAAGGAATCGGACGCTGACCAAGCGAGGTACGGTAAACATGACTTCGGTCGGCATTGCCTGCTGGCTCGGCGGTTGTTGGAGCGCAACGTCACGTTCGTGCAAGTCACGCATTCGAACTACGACACGCACAACGAGAATTTCAATTTCCACCTCGAACAACTTGGCGAATGGGATCAGCCGTTCGCGACGTTGGTCGGCGACCTTGCTGATCGCGGGATGCTCGAATCGACGCTGGTGGTCGTGCTGTGTGAGTTCGGTCGCACGCCGAACATCAATCATTTGTTCGGTCGCGATCACTGGGGGACTGCGTGGTCGGTTCTCGTCGGCGGAGCGAAGGTGATCCCCGGCGCGGTGATCGGCAAGACGAACGCGAACGGCACTCAGGTCATCGACCGCGAAGTGACTGCCGGGCATCTCTTCCACACTTACATGCAGGCGCTCGGTGTCGATTCGACCGGGTCGTTTGATGTTGGCGGTCGCCCGATGCCGATCGCCGATCCGGCGTATTCCGGGATCAAAGAGTTGATCGCTTAGTGGCAGTTTCAAGCCGAAGCACGGGCGGCTTGTTGATGAAGTGTGGCACGACGCTCCGCGTCGTGAGGAACGTCAGCAAAGACTCCGCAAATAATTCCCCTCTCGACGCGGAGCGTCGAGCCACAATGTTTTTCAACGGGCCGCTCCGGCATGAGTTCGACCTCTTTGTCCGCTGCTGAATTGACCGTGGCCTTGAAGCAGCGAGCGACGGAACTCGGCTTTGACTTGTGTGGCGTTACCGATGCCGCTCGGCCTGAAGGGTTTGATTGGCTGCGACGTTGGTTGGATCGCGGCTTCGCGGGCGAGATGAGTTACATCTCGCGACGTGAGTCGGCTTACGAGCATCCGCGCGATGTGCTCTCGTCGGTACGAAGCGTGATCATGCTGGCGATGAACTATCGCACGGAAGAGCCCGCCGCAGCGACACAAACGGGGCGAGTCTCTCGCTATGCGTGGGGGAATCGGGACTATCACGACGTGTTGCGTGAGCGGCTCAAGCAGCTCGCTGACTTTTTGCATGAGCGACATCCTGGTTGCCGGACCCGCGGCACTGTGGATACGGCACCGTTGCTCGAACGTGATTTCGCGAGGCAGGCGGGGCTTGGTTGGTTCGGCAAAAATACGATGCTGATCAACAAGACGATCGGCAGTTGGTTCTTTTTGGCCGGGTTGCTGACGGATGTCGAATTGGTTGCCGACGCGCCGCACAACACGTCGCATTGCGGAACCTGCACGCGATGCTTGGAAGCCTGTCCGACCGATGCGTTCGTCGAACCGTGCGTGCTCGATGCGCGGAAATGTATTTCTTATCTGACGATCGAACTGCGCGATCAGCCGATCCCGACCGAGCTGCGACCGCTCATGGGCGAATGGATCTTCGGCTGCGACGTGTGTCAGGACGTTTGCCCCTGGAATCGCAAAGCTCCGGTTTCCGACGAACCTGCCTTTAAGCCGCGCGAGAAACTCAACCCTGCCGATGTCAACTGGTTGCTGCAACTGGATGATGCGGGATTTGAAGCCGAGTTCGTGGGAACGCCGATGCACCGAACTGGCCGAGCAGCCTTGTTAAGGAATGCGTTGATCGCAGTCGGTAACAGCGGTGATCAGACTTCGGTTCCCGCCTTGTCGCGAGCACTGAATGACGTCGAACCGCTTGTCCGAGGGGCTGCTGCTTGGGCATTGAATCGGCTAGGTGGTGCGACTGTCATGGCGATGTTGCAGGAACGACTTGCGGTCGAATCTGATGATCGCGTCCGAGAAGAAATTTCAGCTCAGCAACGAAGTTCTGCTGTGTGAAACATAGAATCGGAACGTGGGCGATCCCGCAAGATGAAACGACGCCTTGGCGTTTCATCCTGCGTGTCGAATAAGCTCCCGGTCAGAAGGAGGATTTTCGCATGGCCAAGCGATATTGCATGCCGGACCCGACGGCGGCGTTGACGGATGAGATTTTGTTGCAGCACGTTGATCGAGGGAGCCGCGTCGTTGACTTTGGGTGCGGCGACGGACGGTTGCTGGCGAAGCTGCGAGATGCGCATGGCTGCGATGTGCAGGGAGTGGATCTCGATCCCGAAAATGTGCTGGCCGCGATCGATCGCGGTGTGCCCGTTGTACGTGCCAATCTGGATGCCGGGCTGTCCGAGTTTCCGAATCAGTCGTTCGACATCGCGGTGCTCAGCCAAACGTTGCAGCAAGTGCTGCGGCCTCAGTTTGTGCTGGAGGAGATGCTGCGAGTCGCGAAGCGGGGGCTCGTCGTGGTGCCGAACTTTGGGTACTGGCAGGTACGGTTCCAAGTGCTTTGGCAGGGGCGAGCCCCGATTACCGAATCGCTTCCCTACGAGTGGTACAACTCGCCCAACATTCACTTCATGACGCTGCGTGACTTCCGTAGTCTTTGCGAGAAGCAAGGAATCAGCATCATTCGCGAAGTCCCCATCATCAAACGCCGCGCGATCCCTGACGCCTGGGGAGCCAACCTCCGTGCCGAAAGTGCCCTTTACGTCTTGGAACGGCTGGGAATATGAGTGGCCCGCCCGACTTCTGACACTTGTCGCCGGACCTGTCCATGAAAATTCCGACACAATTTCTGGAACGCCTTTCAGAACTCATGACGCCAGCAATCTGCTGCGCGTTCATCATCCACTTGGTCGTGTTCGTCATGCTGTGGATGGCCTATCGGCACAACCTGCGGACGATCGCTCAAACGCTGGAAGACTTCACGCGCGGACTGCGGCATCGCAGCGTGCTCGACCGCAGCGTGCATCTGTCTGACCAGATCGAAGCTTTTCTCACCGACGTCAAAGATGCGTTGGACACGCCAGCTCGAGCGGACGATCGGCAGCAATTGGCCGTGCGAATGAGCATCCTTGATGAGAAACGCCGCTACTTACACGCACTCCGCTTCGAGACGATCTTCAATGTCTGGCGTTCGATGATTGAGACTTATCCGCTGGCCGGAATGCTTGGCACGATCTTGGCCATCGGGGCCGCGTTGCAAGAAGGAAATCAAACGGGTGGAGCAAACGTCGGCTCCATCGTGCGGCATTTCGGCGAATCCATTTGGGCCACGTTCGCCGGCTTGGCGGCGGCGGTCGTGTTGATCTTCTTGAATAGCTGGATCGAGCCGGCGTTCACGCGGCTTTCTGAAAGTCGCGGGCAGGTGCGTGATCTGATTGCTCGCGCCAAACGCGAATTGGCTATTTCGATCTCCGGCGGAGGTCCGGCGGCGGGAGGCCCGACATGACGACGCCGCGCCGCAAAATCACGTTGCAGTTGGTCCCGTTATTGGACCTGATGTTGGTCGTGCTCTTCTTGCAGTTCATGGAAATGAGCGAGCTGACTCACAAGCAAGAAGAGGCCGCAGCTCAAGCGGTCACGGACATCGAGCAGCAACGTGAAGAGATCAAGGCCGAACGGGCATCGCTGGCGGAAGAGCGTCGCGAGGCGGAACAGGTCGTCGAAAAGGCGTTCGATCAGCGAGATTTGGTCGGACAACTGACGGCGGAGTTGTTCAATCTGCCGGATGCCACGATCGAACGATTGCTCAAGCAGCGTTTTCCAGAAGATCCGCCGGACGCGGATGAGATTGCTGCGATGCAAGAAGAGTTTCACAAGCTCAAGGGACGCCGTGGGCAAGAAGTCGTCAAGCACTTACTGACGTTCAACGAAATCCGCAAACGCTGTGACGTGTGGGAGCTGTATGTTTCCGAAACGGGAATCACGACCGTGAAGGCCGGAGCGGACGACGGTTCATTTCGCGCCGAGACGCCGGAGGCGTTCGCGGCTCGGTTATTTGATCGATACCGCGCGCTGCCTCAACCGAAGAGTTTAGTTTTGGTGGTGCTGTCGTACGGCGACGTTCGCGCCTCGACTTACGAAGCCGCCTTAAATGGCTTGCCGCTCGCGATCGACCGCATGCAAACGGATGCTGCGGGCAGAACTCGTTTCGAGTACGCAGTGCTCGGCTATGATCCAAAAAGACCGAGTGGCCGGTAAAGATTATGTACGTCAGGCTTTCTAGCCTGACGCAAACGCTCCAGCACACGTCGAATTCAAGTCAGCCTGGGAAGGCTGACATACAAAGGAATGTCCGATGTCTCGCCTGATGCCTCGGAAACGAACGATTTTAGGCGGCACGCTGGCCGTTGGTTTGGTTGCGGGAATTTATCTTTCAGGAATGTTGCCGCATCTGGGAGACGGCATTGGATTGGGGACGGGAGGCGACGGCATGCTCGGCAAGCCGGACGTGCAAGACGTCTCGGTCAGCGCCGGTGATGACGCCAAAAAGAAATCGGCATCGAACGAAGAGAGTGAGGATGCGGACAAATCGAAACAGGTCAAGCCGCGACGAACCGAAGAGGCTCCCGCCGATGACGTGCTGACGATTCTTGTCGAAGACCGACATTACGCTGTCTGGCGAAAGACTTTCAAAGGGAACGGTTACTTCCCCACTGACCTAGAAAAGATCATTGATCTGACGCTGAAAGCTCAGCCGAATGACGACGGCGTCCGAGTCCGAATTATCCGCAGCAAGTCCGCGCGAATCACCGCCTGGAAAGCGCTGCAAGCGGGGCTCGTTGAGGCGGGCGTCCCGGCGGAGTCGATCGTCCTGCCGCGGGACTTGGCGGAGTAGAGCCAGTGTCTGTCGAGGTGAGCGAAAGCCGCGTCAGCTCAAGTAACCCGAAGCGTCAGCGTGGGCGGGCGCACCAAACGACTCTGAATTCTGAGCGTCGTGAAGCCCTCGCTGACGCTTCGGGTTACTTTCGTTGCGGCTTTGCCGCGCGACCCACTCTCTCGCGGCTGATCAAAACACCGACAGCAGCAACAACTGCGAGGTGCGGATCAGCCACTTGCGGTCGTTCGCGGTGTAGGTTTTTTTGGCGAGCAACTGCTGACACTTGTTTTGAGCCTGTGTCACAATCAACCGTTGGAGGTCAGTGAATTTCTTTTGGTCGTCCGCATCGAGCAGCAACTGTGTGATCCGGAGCACCGCTTTCACTTCATCAATGTCGGGCGGGATCTCGTCGGTCCATTCGGGAGCTTGATCTGCGTTCGCGGCAGTTTGAATGATTTGCAGGACGAGGCTCGATACGGCGGCCACTTTGTCGAAGTTGATCTTTTCCGGCACGTCGCGCGGTGTGTGATAGTCAGGATGCTCGCCGGTCGAGAAGAACAAGAACGGCACCTTCTCTCCCCAGAATGGTCCGTAATCGCTACGCACGCCGATGAGATCGATGCCCAACCGAGCAACCTCCAGTCCGCGCGGTGAACCAATTTGATCGAGCGTCTGCTTCAACTGCGGAGCGTGCTCGCTGCCCATCACGAAGACGGTCGGCAGCGGCAAATCACCGAGCGATCGACCGATCATGTCCGCCGTGAGAAACAACTTCACATTCTCGATCGGCCACGGCGGATGAGCGACGAACCACCGCGAGCCCCACAGCATTTGCTCTTCCATGTCGAAGCCAACGAAGACCACGCTCCGTTTCGGTTGTTGTTTCATCACAGAGATCTGACGAGCGACTTCCAGCATCATCGCCGTACCGGTCGCATTGTCATCCGCACCGTGAAAGACCTCGCCGTGGCGAGTTCCCAGGTGATCGAAATGAACTCCGAGGACGATCAATTCCTTCCGCAATTCCGGGTCGCTCCCCTCGATCCACGCTCCCACATTGCGCCCGACGATTCGCGGTGATTCGGCAGAGGTGTTCGGCTTTGCCGGGACCGACTCGCTGGACTCCGATTCAACGCCAGGAATCAATTGCTCGAACGCATTCTCAGCAAACAGCGGTTTCAGACGACAGGACTCGAAGTGTTTTCGGAGATACGCAGCAGCTCGGATCGCGTCCGGCCCGGCACGCCCCGCGAGCTGTCGGCTGGCGAGGAATTCCACATGCGGCCGAACATGTTCCGGCTTGATTATCCCGTCCCATTTGGAGGGGCCTTCATCGGCGTTGACGAAAGTGGCGAGCGTCAACAACACACACAGAACGCTTCGACCGAAGCTTTGTTGAATTGTCATTCCGCAGTCCTTTGCAGAGAGGGTCAGCGATGCGTCTATTTCGGCAACTCCGGAGCCTTGTGGTCCGGGTAGTCGGGGCTGCTGAGTCCTTCGGTCATGAACTTCACCAAGTCGGCCTTCTCCGTCGGGGCGATCTTGATATTGAAGATTTCTTCGTCGAGCCACTCGTTGGGGATGCCGCCTTTGAGATAGTGCTCGACGACCTCTTCCAGAGTCTTCGCGCTGCCGTCGTGGAAGTACGGGCCGGACTTGGCGATCTCACGCAGCGTCGGCGTTTTGAACGCGCCGGTGTCGCCGGCGAGCTTGCTGATGTCGGCTCGGCCTTTGTCGAAGTCTTTCTTGTCCATGCCGACGCCGACATTGTGGAACGAGTTGTCCGAGAAGTTCGGACCCGCGTGACACGCCGAACAATGAGCCTTCCCGAAGAACAGTTTTTGTCCTCGCTGAGCGGCTTCCGACAACGCCTGCGTGCCCCCCGCCTTGAAGCGGTCATACGGCGCGTTGCCGGAGATGACCGTCCGCTCGTAAGCGGCAATCGCCTTCGCCATGCCGTCGGATGTGACGTCGGTGCCGAAGACTTTCTTGAACTGCGTCTTGTAGCCCTCAATGCCGTTCAGCCTCTTCACGACATCTTCGAGCTTCATCGTCATCTCAATCGGATTCTGGATCGGGCCGAGAGCTTGATCTTCGAGACTCTTCGCGCGGCCGTCCCAGAATTGCAGCGTGCCATACGCCGTGTTGATGACGGTCGGAGCCGACCGGCCTCCCTTTTTACCGCCGACACCGGTGGCGAATGGCTCGCCGTTGGAGAATCCCTTCGCCGGATCATGGCAGCTCGCGCAGCTCACCTTGGTGTCGGCCGAGAGCCGGCCATCAAAAAAGAGCTGCTTGCCGAGAGAAATCTTCTCGGCCGTCATCGGGTTGTCGCTCGGCACGGGGACTGTCGGTAGACCCAGCGGCGGATCGGCCGAAATCGCAACGCTGGCGACCAAGCTGAGTCCGAGGACGAAGCAAAGAGGACGCATCGTCGCTGCGTTCGCCAGAACGCGGGATCCCCGCACTCTGGCGAATGCGG
>JANNDA010000368.1:0-10133 GCA_031387195.1 Planctomyces sp.
TGGCATCGAAAAACTCAAACGTCTGCTCAACGCCGCTTTACCCAAGGAATACCGCAGTGCCGTCTGATACTCTCAGAAAATAGCGCAACTTCAAAACTGGCGCTTCGGGTTAGTGTGTGTGCGGCGGCAATAGAGTGATTCGCCGTAGGGATCGCAAGCTGCTGGGTGTGGAGTTTGTTTCGATGACTGTGTTGCTCTGCCCCGATTGCCTGCAATGGCGTGAACCTCAAGAGGGATCATGCCCGGTCTGCAACGGGCGGCTCGATCAGTATTTGCCGGACTTGATGCGCGACGACCTCGCAAACGGCATCGGCGATTGGGTTGATTGCCTCGGTGAATGCGACGTGAGCCGCGCGGTCCTGCCGACTCGCGGTCTGCTGCATTTGACGACGAACGGGATATTGTTTGTGCCGAATCACTCTGTCGTGTTTTCATTCGATGCAGAGCCGACGAAACCGGCCTCAACGATGACTCGCCTGTTGACAGCCCTTGCGATGCCCGTGCGAAAGCTCCACTCTTGGCTGACGCGAGGCAACGGAGCCTCTGTCACCGGACAATCGCGGACCCTCACCGTTGAGGGCCACGACCGGTTCGCGTTGGCTGACTTATTGATGAGCGATCCCGGCGTCCTGTTTGTGGCTCGCGCGTCGATTGTCAGTTGGCGTCGGCAACGACGACGCTGGGAGTTCCTGCGAGCGGATGCTCGTTGGCTGCCGGAACGATTTTCACCGCGAGGCCGTGATGGTGGCCAGCGGCTTCAACAATGGCTGGAGAACACTGCGTGCCCGCTTTATCCACTGACCCCTTGACCGAGTTTCTCGATTTGCTGCGCGACGCGTTGTCGCGCGATGTCTGTTGGGGCGTCACGCTCAGTCAGCCGCATCGCCAGGCGAAAGAAGATTCCTCCGAAGCGACCTCGAAGCTGGCATTCCGGCCGATCGAACTCGCGGGGGAACGCCGTTATCAACTGGCCGAACGCCGGGGCAAACAAGAATTCCACAAGAACCTGTCAGCCGAGGAAGTTGTCGCACGCGTGTCGGAAGAACTCGCATCCCACTTCTTTCAAGGGGATCTCTTCACCGACGAGGCGGACTTCTCCGCACGCATTCGCCACGACGGTGAGGGACAACTCAGCCGTCGAAAGCCGTCGAAAGCCGCACCGATTGTCGATCATGACCGCCGCAAGAAGTACCTCATTCCGGAGGGGCGACCTTGTCCGTTTCTGACTGAGATCGGAGTCATGACTCCCGCCGGTCAGGTCAAAGCGGCCAAGCAAGGCAAGTTCCGGCAGATCAACCGGTTTCTGGAGTTCGTCGATGAAGTGCTCCCCGAATTGCCGATCAACGGGCCGCTGCGAGTCATCGACTTTGGCTGCGGCAAGAGTTACCTCACGTTCGCGTTGCACTACTTGCTCACCGAACTGCGTCACCGCGAGGTTGAGATCATCGGACTCGATCTGAAAGCAGATGTCGTCAGCGACTGTCAGCGCATCGCCGACAAGTTGAACTGCAAAGGACTGCGCTTTGAAGTCGGTGACATCGCGGGCTATTCGCCGAATGGGGACGTCGATCTCAGCGTCTCGTTGCACGCCTGCGACACCGCGACCGATGCCGCGATCGCTCAAGCGGTGAGTTGGCAGGCGAAGGTGATCCTGGCCGTTCCCTGCTGCCAGCATGAGGTCGCGAACTTGATGCCTGTTGAAAAACTTCCCGGTCTGCTGCGACACGGCATCCTCCGCGAACGATTCGCCGCGCTGGCCACGGACGCTCTCCGCGCTGAACTCCTCGAAACCGTCGGCTATCGAACGCAGGTCATCGAGTTCATCGACCTCGAACACACGCCCAAGAATCTGCTGCTGCGAGCAATCCGCTCTGAGAGTCCCTCGAAGCCAGCAACACGAGAACGTTACGAACATCTGAAAACGCAGTTGGGATTGCACGATTTCGCGTTGGAACGATCGTTATCAAGTTCAGCGAATTAGCGTTTGCGTCGCATTCGTAGGTCAGCTTCTGAAATCTGGTAATTCGTATACATCTCGCGGTCATGGTTGAGTTGTTTAACCGCACGCCGCAGGCTCGCGCGTTTGGAAACGCGCGTGCCTGCGGCGTGCGGTTAAACAATCATCCGAAACATCTCATTCAGGACCGCGTGGAGTATAAATTCCCAAAGGATTCAAAAGTTCCACGAGAGAATGGCTCGCCGACATCGTTATCGCCAAAGGCGAAGTTTTTTCTCGCGGATTTCTGAACGAAAGCAGTGCTCATCATCACAAGGAGCCGTCGATGATTCTGCAAACGGATCGCCTGACACTCGTGCTTAATTCCGTGAACGAAGTCCGTGAGCAGATTGAGCAACTCAGTGACGACATGCGAGCTGAGGTATCGCCACTGTGGCTGGAGCGGGCGTTGGCGGCGACCGAGTCCGACCCTTGGATTCATGGATTCAAAGCCACGTTGCGTGAGGATGGAACAATCGTCGGAGGTGTCGCATTCAAAGGACCGCCGAGCGAAGACGGGGACGTCGAGATCGCCTATGGCATCGAACCGGAGCATCAAGGCCGCGGCTTCGCGACCGAAGCCGCGCGAGCCTTGATGGCGTTCGCGAGGCAAACGGCGGGAGTTCGCGTCGTGCGGGCGCATATCAAGCCCGACAACATCGCCTCGTCGCGAGTGCTCACGAAATGTGGATTTCGATTCGTGGGAGATGTCATTGATCCTGAAGACGGGCTCGTGCAGCGCTGGGAAATGGACGCATGAATGATTGTCGTCTTTCGCTCCGCGAAAGAACGTCCTTTCGCGGAGCGAAAGGCGACAAAGTGAATGCCGTTTGGCGTTTGCCCACGGTTCCTACGAAAATCGGACGCTAGCGCGTTCCGGCTGATTGGCACCTCAACAATTCCTGCTTGGAGAACTGAGATGAAGACCGTTGTGTTGGTTCTGTTACTACTCGCCTCGTCCACGCTTCACGCGCAAGACAAGGCGTGGACTCCGACAAAGGATGCTTCCAAAGACACCGTCATCAACGGGCGGGCGATGGAGACATTCGAGGCGGGTGCGAAGCCGGAATGGGGCTATTCGGCACCGCAGCAGGACACGTTCGTCGTCATTCATCCCAAAGAAAATCGCAAGCAGGCTCCGCTGTATGTGGTGCTGCATTCGGCCGGTCACGATGTGATGTCGTGTGTGAATTGCACGCGCACCGTCGGCAATCACGACATCTATCGTGCTCCCGACGACCACTTCGCGCTGTATGTCGATTGCCGCAAGAATCAGGCTCGCGATTGGTGGTGGGGCGGGATGCACGGCAAGGATCAGGGGTTGATCAAGAAGAATTCCGGCGGCGACACGATGCCCGTGGAAAAGCGAGTGATCGACACCGTGAAGTGGGTCATCCAGAAATATGAGATCGACTCGAACCGGGTTTACCTGAGCGGCAATTCGATGGGTGGCAGCGGAACGCTCGGCATCGGCCTGCGTCACGGCGATGTGTTCGCAGCCATCAAGGCGAATGTTCCGGCGGGGATCGAGCACGTTTCTCAACGCATGTATTTTGCTCCACAGTCGGTTCCCGAAAACGTCGCGCTCCCAGAACCGCCGGTCTGTATCGACTACTCCGCTCCGAACGACGGCTGGGCCGAGGGACACGATCGTTTTGTGAAAGCGATGAACGATCGCAAATACTCGCTCGTTCTTTATTGGGGTCCGTTCGGGCACGCCAACAATTCGGCTCAGATCATGAAGGTGAACGATCTCATTGATTCATTCGACTGGCTGAGTCTCAAAAAGAACGAGGCGTATGCGGTCTTCACGAACGCCACCAGCAATTCCAAGCTTCCGTGGCCCGATGATTTGAAAAGCACCGCCGCCGGTCAGGTCAACGCTTTCTTCCGCTGGAAGAATCTCAGCGACTCGGCGAAGAAGGTTGAGATGTCGCTCTACCTGGTGAATGCGACGGACCTCAAGACGCAATTTGAAATCCCGAAAGAGGCGAGTGCCGACGTCACACTGCGCCGCTTGCAGAGTTTCCAGATCAAGCCCGGTGGAACATTCCACTGGGCCTTCGGTGCGGCGAAGAGTGAAGGCCAAGCGGACTCGCAGGGACTCGTCACGATCCCGGCTTTGAAGCTCACGGCTGAGCCCACGACGTTGAGCGTCATCAAACCATGACCTTCGCCGATGTTTTGTCGAGTTCTCTTGGGACTGCGGCAGCCTGCTGCCGCTTTCCGTCCAACAGCCTGCTGTTGGACGAGTTGATTGAAGATCTTCACAAAAGTAAGACTGTCACATACGAGCGGCCTCTCTTCCGGCAGCAGGCTGCCGGAAGGGGAAGGCGGCAGCGGGCTGCCGCAGTCCAAAAAGTTCTTGCACCGCGCAATGAAAAAAGGTTTTGTCATGTCCCACAAACTTTCTCGTCGTCGATTTATTCAAGCGGCTGCGGCGGCCGGCATTGGCCTTCCCACGATCTTGCCATCGGGAATCTTGGCAGGCCCATCGCCCAACGAGCGATTGTCATTCGCTTGCATTGGGGTGGGCGGCCAGATGCGGGGCTACTTGATCCCGGAACTCGCCAAGATTGATCAGCAGATCGTTGCCATTTGCGATGTCGACAAGCGGCAGCGTGAGAGTGCTCTGCAAGTGAAGGGGCTGACCAACGCCAAGGCGTATCACGATTACCGCGAGCTGCTCGATCAAGAGACCGGCGTCGATGCGGTGATCATCGCCACGCCGGATCATTGGCATGTCCCGATTTGCCAGGCGGCGTTACAGGCCGGCAAGCATGTTTATTGCGAGAAGCCGTTGGCTCATTCCATCGCGGAATGTCGCGCGTTGGAGAAGCTCGCGAAGAGCCACCCTAAGCTCGCAACTCAGACAGGGAATCAAGGCTGCTCGACCGAGGGCTTTCGGCGGAGCTTTGAAGTCATCCAATCCGGCCTGCTGGGCACGATCACCGAGGTCCATGTTTGGCATCCGGCTCATGGTTGGCCCAACGGCGTCGATCGTCCGGCCACGAGCGACCCGATTCCCGAAGGACTCGATTGGAACTTCTGGTTAGGGAAGGCTCCGGCACGTCCCTACAACAAAGAGATCTATCACCCCGGCAAATGGCGCGGCTGGTACGACTTCGGCGGCGGTTCGATGGCCGACTTCTGCTGCCACGGTTTTCAGTTGGCGTATCGAGCATTCGAACTCGACGCACCGACGCGCATCACAGCGACGGGCGATGACCTGGGACACGAGTCGTACCCGACTCGCTGCACCGTGACGTTCGACTTCGCCGCCAAAGGGAAGCGCGGACCGGTCAAACTCTTCTTCTACTCCGGGGACAAACACATTCCGCCGGACCACATCACCAAAGGCCCGGTCGGCTCGACGGGTTGTTTGATCGTGGGCAGCGAAGGAACCCTCTCGGCCGGGCTGTGGAACACCGACTGCAACATCCGCCTGCGCGGTGCGAGTGACTTCCAGGGAGCCAATCAACCCGAGGTGGCCAAGATCGCGAAGACTCAACCTCGGATTGATACCGAAGTGCTCAAATGGGATCCGAAGCGTGCGGCCAAAGGGGAGCGTCCTCGTTGGAGCCAAGTGAATAACTCGCACATGTTCGAGTGGGTGCTGGCCTGTGCTGGCGATGCGAAGTCGTACTCGCCGTTCGAAATCGGAGCCCGCATCACCGAAGTCGGAATGCTCGGCGTGCTGGCGTTGCGAATGCAAAAGCCGATCGTCTGGGATGCGGACAAACGCCAAGCAGTTGGTATGCCCGAAGCCGACGCGATCATCGATCCCAAGCCCTCGAATGATTCGTACTTGCCGCGCTGACAGGAGGCTGCTGTGAAGAAAGAACCGGAAGCCGATGAGATTGATGGGAAGAATGAAAATACGTGATTCTGAAAACCGCAGCCAAACCACCCCAACCATTCAAAAGGTCATTACTCCATGAAGCATTCGCACCTGGGCACCGCCCGTCATCTCCGTGCTGGTCGCAGTCTCTATCTGATGGCTTGCCTCTGGCTCATGGTCGGGTCCGCAGGTCGCGCGGCGGAAGAGTTACCCAGCGCGACAGCTCCGTCACGGATGCACTGGATTTGGTCCGGCCAAGTCGATGGCACCGCGGAGAAGGTGATCTTCGAGAAGGTCTTCACGCTGGCGAAGAGGCCGTCGGGAGGTCGCATTCGAGTGATGTCCAACGCCGGGTGTACCGTGTCGGTGAACGGCGAGGCCCTCGGCGAGCACAACGACCTGAAGCGAGCGAAGGACTTGCCGCTGAAGAATCAGCTTGTTGAGGGAGAGAACAAAGTTCGCATCGAAGCCAAGCGAGGAGCGACTTCGGATGCGCTGGTCATGACGATGTTTGTCACTGAAGCGGACGGCGTTCGGCGACGACTCGAGACCGACGGCACATGGCAGGTCGTTTCCGGCGACGGTGGCAAGGGAACAGCGGCCAAGGAACTGCACTCGTATGCCAAGTCGCCTTGGGGCGATGTGTTTGCCGAGTTGCGGCCATCGGTGACGAAGCCGGAGGCGATCAAAGTTCCGGAAGGTTTCCAGGTGGAGTTGCTGCATGCGCTCGATGAGGCCGAAGGCTCGTGGGTTGCGATGTGCGTGGACGACAAAGGACGCCTCATCGCTTCCGATGCCGGAGGCCGCATGGTGCGGATCACTCCGCCGCCGATTGGTGGCGACGTCAAGCAAATGAAGATGGAGCCGATTGCGTTGCCCGTCGGTCATGCAAACGGACTGCTGTGGGCGTTCGATAGTCTGTATGTCATGGTCTGTCAGGAAGGGGTGTATGAGGCGGGCTCCGGCGTCTATCGAGTGCGCGACACTGACGGCGACGATGTGTTCGATAAGGTCGAACTGCTTCGCAAAATGCACGGTGGCGGCGATCACGGGCCACATGCTTTGCTGCTTTCGCCGGACGGCAAGTCGATCACGGTGGTCTGCGGAAACTCGACGCGCCTGACCGAGATTCAGCAGCATCAAGTGCCGCCGATTTGGAAGGATGATCTCGCGCTGCCCAAGTTAGTCGGGCATGGATTCATGCTCGGAGCCGGTGCGCCGGCAGGTTACATCGCGCGCATGTCGCCGGACGGTAAGGAATGGACGCTGGCCGCGACTGGGCTGCGCAATCAATACGACGCCGCATTCAATCGGCACGGCGAGCTGTTTACCTACGACGCCGACATGGAATGGGATATCGGCATGCCGTGGTATCGCCCGACGCGCGTGTGCCATGTCGTGGACGGTGCCGAGTTCGGTTGGCGCAGCGTTTCGGGGAAGTGGCCCGAGTATTACGTCGATTCGCTGCCGCCGGTCATTAACGTCGGTCGCGGCAGTCCCACGGGAGTCGCGTTCGGTTACGGAGCGAAGTTTCCCGCGCGGTATCAGGACGCGCTCTTCCTCGCCGATTGGACCTACGGCAAGTTGTACGCGGTGCATCTGAAGGAAGCCGGAGCCACTTACAGTGCTCGGCAAGAAGTGTTCCTGGAAGGGAACGGTACGAAGCCGACCGACATCGTGGTCGCTCCCGACGGAGCGTTGTATTTCGCGGGAGGGAGCCGCAACTCGAACAGTGCTCTGTATCGCGTGACCTACACCGGCACCGAAAGCACAGCACCGTCGCCGCTGGTCGAAGACCCGAAAGCCAAGTCGCTGCGGACACTCCGCCACAAGTTGGAAGACTCGTATCACGCGACGGATGACGCTTCGCTCGCGCTGGCTCTCGAATGTTTGTCGCACGACGATCGGTTCATTCGCTTCGCCGCGCGGACGCTGCTGGAGTTCCGCCCGGTCGATGGGTGGCAGGACAAGGCGCTGACTCTGACTCATCCGCGAGCAATCGTGCAAACGACGTTGGCGTTGGCTCGGCTGGAGAAGTCGGACGCGAAAGAAGCCGTGCTGCGACGTTGGGAGAGTTTGGCTTTGGCGAAGCTCGATGCGGAAACGCGGCTCGATGCCGTTCGCGCGTTGCAAGTTGTGGCGGTCCGATTTGGTGATCCTGAAGGCGAACTGAAGAGCAAGCTGCTGGAGAAACTGCATCGCTCGTTGCCGTCGAACGATGATCGCTTCAATGCGGAAGCCGGACAGTTGCTCGCGCGTTGGAAGTCGCCGTTGGCCGCGAAGCTGATCTTCCCGCTGTTTGAAAAAGCGGCGAGTCAGGAAGAGCAATTGGCCTACGCGGTCAGCTTGCGATCTGTCGCTGACGGCTGGCCGAAGGGAGCTCGCGAGAAATTCTTCCGCTGGTTCTTGCTGGAAAAATTTCAGAAGGCCGCGCACCTCTCAAAATTCATCGCTGACATTCGCAAGGATGCAGTGGCCTCGCTGTCCGACGCCGAGAAGGCCGCGCTCCAGCCGATCCTCGACGCGGCTCCCGAAGTTCGCCCGGAGCCGCCGTTGGTCTCGCGACTGTTCGTCAAGAATTGGGACACCGAGGAGTTGTTCCTCGAAGTCGAACCGTTGTTGAAAGGCAAACGGGATCTGGCCCGCGGCAAGACGCTCTATCGTGAGACCGGTTGCGCCGCCTGCCATCTCTTCCGAGGCGAAGGGGGAGTCACCGGCCCCGACCTCACGCTGGCCGCCAACAAGTTCGCCGCACGCGAACTGCTGATGCACATTACCGAACCAAGCAAAGTCGTCAGCGACCAATACGCCGCGACGCTCATCGAGCTGGAAGACGGCCAGGTCATCACGGGGCGGCTGGTCAACAACGATCCCCAGAACGTGCAAATCCAGCCGAACTTGTATGTCCCTTCCGACGTGCGCGTGATTGCTCGCAGCGACATCGCCGAAATGCGCCCCTCGCCGGTCTCACTGATGGCTTCTGGCTTGCTCAACACTTGCCACTCCGATGAAGTCGCCGACTTGATTGCCTGGATTCAATCAGGTCTGCGGGCAACGAGTGCCACACCGTCTGTTCCGATCAAAGGAGTGCCCATGCCCATCGCACACTGGAAACTCGACGACGATCTGGAGGCACGCGACAGCGCCGGAACGCATCACGGCACGATTCACGGAGCCGTGTCGCACGCCGGCAAGTTTGACAAGGGACTGCTCTTCGATCGCGCGAAGGAGCAGCACGTCGCGATCTCGCATTCGCCCGATTTCGAGATCGGCACATTCACGGTTTCGGCCTGGGTCTGGCTGACGAAAGAGCCGACGTTCTCCGGAATCCTCGGCACGCGAGCCGGTGGCGAGTTCACGTTCGACATGAAAGTGAACGCCGACAAAGTCCACGGCGACATCGGCGACGGCACCCGCTGGATCGACACGGCGATCAACTTCTACAAGGCCGACGTTGGCACCAACGGCCAAGGTGGCGATCTCGAAATGAAACGCTGGTACTTGATCACGTTCGTCATCGACAACGAACAAAAGGAATGCCGGCTTTACCTGGACGCCGATCGCAAGAAGACAATCCCATTCAAAGGCGAGCCCCATCTGATGCGACCGGGCCAAACCATGACGATCGGCAACACGGGCAAGGGGGAATTCATGGATGGCGTGATCGACGACGTCCGAATCTGGAAGCACGCCTTGACCGATGAGCAAGTTCGGAGTCTGATCGCTCCGTGAGCGAGTCGAACCGTTTCAAAACGGCCACGGTGTTCGCTAGAGCGTGGATCATCCACCGCTTCACACGCCATTCAAAGGATTTCAACAACGATGCCAAACAAAGTTCTACTTGCGACCGCTTGGTTGGTTTTCTTCTCGGCACAAATGGGATTTGCTGCGGATGCTGCGGACTGGCGTTCGTGGCGTGGGCCGCTGGGGAATGGCAGCGTCGAACAGGGGAGCTATCCCGTCTCCTTCGGCGCGGACAAGTATCTCTGGCGGACTCAGTTGCCGGGTAAGGGTTGCTCAACGCCGATCTTGTTCAACGACAAGATCTACCTGACATCTCCAGCCGAGGGGAATGACGCACTCCTCTGCTACGACTTGAAAGGTGCCGAGAAATGGCGGGCGGTCTTCGGCAGAGAGAACGCTGGCAAGCATCGCAACGGTTCGGGAAGTAATGCGTCGCCGGTCACCGATGGAAACGGGGTCTTCGTCTTCTTCAAGAGCGGCACGTTCGCGGCGGTGGAACTCGATGGGAAGGTCCGTTGGAAGACCGATCTCGTGGAGCGATTCGGGAAGGAT
>JANNDA010000876.1:0-2080 GCA_031387195.1 Planctomyces sp.
CACGCCCGAAGACCTGCTCGCGATGCCGAACGAGGTCGATTATGAGTTGGTTAATGGCGAACTTGTAGAGCGTCATACGGGAGCGGAATCGAGTTGGATCGCCTCGAACCTGATTGGTTTGATTTATCTTTGGTGTCACGGTCGTGTTCCAGGGCACCTCTTCACGACGGACTGTGGTTATCAGTGCTTTCCTGATGATGCAGAGCGAGTTCGGCGGCCTGATGTTTCCTTCATTCGCAAAGGCCGCTTTCCGGGCGAACGTGTCCCTCGAAGTTACATCCGGATTGTTCCAGACTTGGTCGTCGAGGTGATGTCGCCGAATGACCTTGCCAGTGAAATCGCCGTCAAAGTTGAGGAATATCTTGAGGCCGGAGTTCCTTTGGTGTGGGTCATCTCGCCAGATGCCGAGACTGTGATCATTCACCGCGTGGATGGAACTGTCACCAAGCTACACGTTGACGACGAACTTACCGGCGAAAATGTGCTGCCAGAGTTCCGCTGCCGTGTCTCCGAATTGTTCGTCGCGGTCGAAGACGAATCGACCACTGGATCATTGGAAACGTAGTCATCGATCGGTGAGCGTCCTATGAGCAACTCATTGAGCCTGCGACATCCTTCCGTTTCGCGACGCGCTGCCGTGCAAGCGGGTGCGGTTGGGTTGCTGGGATTGGGGATGAATCATCTGACTGCTCTGCGCGAATCGCGCGCCGGCGAGCCGCTGTCGAAAGGCGGATCGACGAACTCAGGCAAGGCGAAGTCGTGCATCTACATTTTTCTGTCGGGCGGGCTGTCGCAGCATGACAGCTTCGATTTGAAGCCGGACGCGCCATCCGAGATTCGCGGCGAATTCAGTCCGATCGCGACGAACACGCCGGGCCTCGACATCTGCGAACACTTGCCGGGACTGGCGAAGCAGAGTCAGCGTTGGTCAGTGCTGCGTTCTCTGACGCATCCGACCAACGAGCACACGCTGGGGCATTACTACATGCTGACCGGCCGCAGCGTCACCTCACCGGGATTCGTCGGCGACCGTAAGCCGCGGCCCAGCGACTGGCCGAGCATCGCGTCGATCGTTGGCGATGCGCTGCCGCGTCGATCCAATAATCTGCCGCCGGCGATTGTGTTGCCGGAGCGGCTTGTGCATTGGTCCGGTGGCGTCATGCCCGGAGCCTACGGTGGCCTGATGGGTGCGCGCCGTGATCCGTTTTTCATTGAGGCGTCTCCGTACGGCAATCCGTTCTGGCGCGGAGCGTATCCCGAATACACATTCGCCAACGAAACTAAGAAGTCACCCAAGGAACCCGACGCGCGCGTCTATCAGGCTCCGAACATCACGCTGTCGCCCGATCTGAGCTTGGGCCGAGTCAACAACCGCGTCTCGCTGTTGCGCGAGTTGGATCACCAGCGGAGCGACCTCGAACGCTCGGCCGCCTCGCAGAGCTACGACGGGCACCGTCAATCGGCAATCTCGTTGCTGGCCGCGAATGATGTTCGGCGAGCGTTCGACGTCACGAACGCGGACGAGGCGACTCAAATCCGCTACGGCCGCAACAGCTACGGCTGGTCGCTGTTGATGGCGTTTCGATTGGTCGAGTCAGGAGTCAATCTCGTCCAAGTGAACCTCGGCAGCAACGAGACCTGGGACACTCACGGCGACATCTTCAATCGGCTGAAAAACAAACTCTTCCCCCCGACCGATCGCGCGTTGTGCGCATTGCTCGATGATCTGCATTCGAGCGGCCTGCTCGACAACACACTGGTTGTGATGGCGGGTGAGTTCGGCCGCACGCCGAAGTTGTCGCTGCTGAACGAGTCCTATCCACAACCCGGCCGCGATCACTGGGGAGCCGTGCAAAGCGTCTTCTTCGCTGGTGCCGGAGTCCCCGGTGGCACGATCATCGGTTCGTCCGACAAGATCGCCGCCTATCCCGCCAGCAATCCACAGAGGCCGGAGAACATGGCAGCCACGATTTATCACGCGCTCGGCATCCCAGAGACCGCCGCGTGGCACGACGAACTTAATCGCCCGCACCACATCTATCACGGCCAGCCCATCGCGGGGTTGGTGTAGGTTGGGACT
>JANNDA010000919.1:0-2253 GCA_031387195.1 Planctomyces sp.
GTTCCCGCGCCACCGGCGGCATCGCCCAGTTCATCGCTCGCCCCTCCTTGCCAAACGCTTCCTCGACCACAAAACTCAACCCGCGACGAACCCAAAACATTCGCGCAAAATCGTCCCGTCTAAATCGGAAATGTGCTGCAAGAAATTCGACAAGCCGTCACGGTCGCGGCTCGGAACACACACGACTCGCCAACAGGTTCGGCGACGAGGCACATGACATTTACGAGGGAGAACACAGATGATCGAAACCCAATTAGAAATCGAGACCCCTTCAGAACGAGCCGAACTCCCGTCAGAAATCGGGGCGGCGAAACAGTTGGCTGACGTGGTGCGTCAGTTTGAAAAGGAGCGGACTGGCCGCATGCCACAGTCTGTCACTGCGGAACTGCTGGATGTTTCGCTGGTGATCACTCTGCATGGCGAGTTGTCGCCCGCAGAGATCGACCTTGCCAAGACTTCGGACGGTGTCGCTGAGGTTCAAGAGCTTCATCGACAACTTTTCCTCACCTCCTGCGGTTCGTTGCTGAAGGAGATTGAAGTCATCACCGGAGTCGCCGTGCTGGAGGCTACATCGGAAGTCACCACGGACACCGGCACCGTGGTGCAGGTCTTCGTGTTGGCCGCCAGCGTTCCAGCCAGTACCTGGACCGAATTGGCCAGCGAGCTGACTTCGGTGGATCCGTTGTGCGGCAAAAAGGAACGCGTCTTAGACGGCGAGGGCTAGCGCCCTGCGGCTGATGTACTCAAACCACGACATGACGAAAGAGGAAACTACGATGAACTATGTAAGCTGCTTAGGTTTGACCTTGTCGGTGCTCAGTCTGCTTGGCCTCGGTGCTTCGGGACCGGGCTATCGTCTGGGTATGTGGGGGTTCAAGACCGGGATCAGCGTGGTGAAGGGGGCCGGGTTGATCAGTCTGGCGGGCGTTGTTGTGAGCCTCGCCGGTTTGGCGCTCTGGCAAGCGAAGGTGTTCCCACAAGGAATGACTCCCGCGCTCATCGGCGTCGTCATCGGCGGTTGTGTTCTGGGCCTGACGCTTCAGTGGAAACACAACTTGGCGAGCGTGCCGTATATCCACGACATCACGACCGACACCGAGCATCCGCCGTTATTCGTGGCCGTGCTGCCGCTTCGCGCCGGTGCTGAAAACCCCGCCGAGTACGGTGGACCGGAACTCGCCCAGCAACAGAAAGAGGGCTATCCGGATCTCAAGCCAGGCATGGTGAGCGGTCGCCCTGATACGGTCTTTCCCAAAGCTCTGCAAGCGGCCAAAGACATGGGTTGGAAGATCGTCGCCTCCGATCCCCAGTCGCTGCGGATCGAGGCGACCGACACCACGCTCTGGTTTGGCTTCAAGGATGATGTCGTCGTGCGACTCACTCCGTCACCGAAGGGGAGTCGCGTCGATGTGCGCTCGGTGTCGCGCGTGGGGAAAAGCGACGTCGGGACCAATGCTCGCAGAATTGACGCTTACTTAGCCCGACTGAAATAGAATTGTGGCTCGACGATTCGCGTCGTGAAAAACGGAAAAATAAGTCCCGCAGACAAACCCCTTCTCGACGCGGAGCGTCGAGCCACAATGAGACTGACATGAAAGCATCACTTCCGAAAATCTCCGGGAGCGCTAAGGGCAACATTCGGACGATTTCCCATATCGAGCAGGAATTCGTGCGACAGCGTTCCCATGTTGATCGCATCGGCGCAACGATCAGCCGCTACGCCGGGAGTATCAGCTTCGCGGTTGCTCAAGTTCTTGGAGCGGCCGCTTGGGTGGCGATCAACACGGGGATGACTCCACTTCGTTCATTCGATCCCTATCCATTTTGTTTGTTGGGCTTGCTTGTCGCCTTGGAGTCCGTCTTCCTCTCCACCTTCGTCTTGATGACCCAGAGGCGGCAGGCTCACCAGGCCGAGCATTGGGCACACCTGAATCTGCAGATCGGTTTGCTGTCCGAGCAAGAGAGTACGAAGATCCTGCAAATGCTCACGCTGGTCTGCAATCACATGGGGATGAAGACCTCACAGGATCGGGAACTCAAAGAGATGGTCGAGAAGACGGCGATCAGTCATTTGGCTTTTGAATTGGCTCACAATCTGGAGAACCCCAGCGACACATTCGTGTCATCGCCGAGCGAAGCCACCTGATGTCTCGCTCAACTTGTCGGACAACGTGCGTGTTGAGCAGTATCTGTTTCGTCATGATCTTGTTATTGTCACCTCCGCAGTAAGAACGATGGTGCGGGACGGCGTCG